>DYSP01000013.1 GCA_020718185.1 Candidatus Odyssella sp.
ATTCAACAAAAAGACTCTCTTAATTCAACCTTTTTTCAAACTAGGGGCAGTATATGCCGCCCAAGGAAGGTTCTGATAAAGAGATAAAGAGCATTATTAACATTCTTTAGGCTTTCTCAAGAATTTTACTTTTTAGGATTAATCGATAATAATCTGATTACAGATGCAGGATTAATTCAGCTTCCAAAGCTTAATTCCCTGATATTAATAGAAAACATGACAATCACAGATGAATTTTTAAAAACAATCCCCAGATCTACGTTCAACGGTATAATCCTTCTTGAACAAGCACTCTCAAGAAACTAAATATTTTAACTAGTTTTTCTATACATTTTAATAAAAATTCATTATACTGAAAGTGTAGCAACCTATCTGACAGTTTAGTAATTTGTTTAAAGCAATTAAAATTCATGAACTAATAGAACAGCTTAAACAATCAACGTTTAGCAAGCTTGTTATGCATGTTTTTAATGAAAACTCTCGAAATCAGCTGGAAAAAGCAAACAAATTTAAACTGCCCATTACATACTTACTGATTTCATCATTAGTTATTAACATTTTGTCACTTATGTTGCCCATCATGACGCTTCATACATATGACCGAATCATTCCCAATAAAAGCTATGAAACAATGGTTGTGTTGTTGGTTGTGGTATTTCTTGCCCTTATTCTCGAAACTATTTTAAAACTTGTACGGTCATACCTTCTTGGTTGGGCAGGCGCCATTTATGAACATATAACTACAATGAATGCCATTCAAAAACTGTTGAATGCAAAACAAGACAATATTCGCACCCATAGCTCAGGAGAATATATTCAAGGGCTGTCAGTAATACCCAAATTAAGAGAATTTTATAGTGGGCAAGCCTTAATTGTTTTAACAGATCTTCCCTTTTTATTAGTCTATTTATTTCTCATTGCTTACATTGGTAAGTTTCTGGTTTTAGTTCCCCTGATATTAATGGGCGTGTTTATGGCCTATATATGGCAACAAAGCCATGTCATTATGAAAGATACTAAAGAACGCGAAATCGCCTCTACGCACCGGGTTGACTTTATTATAGAGATGCTGACAGGTATTCATACCGTCAAATCTTTTGGCATAGAAAATCTATTTCTTCGGCGTGCTGATCGGTTGCAAAGTAGCTTAACATCCATGAATTACATTTTAGCTGTAGCAAATGGAAAAACACTGAATTTTATTATGGTGATGTCGCAATTAATGACAGTAGGCGTTGCTGCATTGGGCGCTGTTTTGGTTGTTAAAGGGTCAATTGGTATGGGCGCGCTCGCTGCATGTATTTTACTTGCGGGTAGAGTTATGCAGCCAATTCAACGTAGCGTTACATTCATCCACAAAATACATGATTTTGAAATTTCACAAGAAAAATTGAATACCATTTTCAATTTACAGGCCCCTGAAAAAACACAAGAAAATGTCAAAATATTGCCGAAATCTCAGCTTATTATTCAAAATATGGGTTTTAAATTTGAAAATGCAGAAAAACCTCTGTTAACAAAAATAAACCTTGAGCTACAAAACAATGGAATTATTGCCATCAAGGGAAACCAAAATGCTGGAACAACGACTTTATTCAATTTAATAGCCGGCACTCTTTCCCCTACCCACGGAACGATTACACTTAATGGAATAGATCCAAGAAAAATTCCAACGCCTATTTATCCACAGTTGATTGGATATATTCCAAGTAAAAATACAATATTTCAAGGAACGATTAGAGAGAACTTAACATTCTTTGGCGCTATTGCCGATGAACAAGCGCTTGATGTGGCTAAAAAATTAGGTATAGACAAAGCGATCTCTTTCTTACCCTTGGGGTATGAAACACCTTTATTTGATACATTTAGCGATGCCATTTCCCCTGGTCTTAAACAAAGAATTTCTATTGCTCGTGTCTTAGCTCTTAATCCTAAAATTATTCTTTTTGATCAAGCAGATACTAGTTTAGACATTCATGCAGTCCAAGCATTAATTCAATATCTTCTTGTTTTAAAAGAACATTCTCTCATTCTTGTTTCCACCCAAAATCAAAAGTTTTTAGATATTTATGATCAAGTTTACACCTTAAAAAATGGTAGTTTGCATAAAGAAAAAGGTGGTGAACATGTATAAAAACACCTTAAATTTTGCAGAAATCATCCAAATTGATGGTGCATTTGAAGAGATTTTTGTCACTGCTGGCAACAAAACGCTGGGTCATACAACACTTGGGCGTTGCTTTGCACATATCTTAGGAGGGCTTAATTGGAAGGGCGAATTGTGGCATTTGACGAAAGCATTGCCTCATTTGTCTGATGATTTCGACCTAACGCATCTATTTAATAGTTTAGTTCATTTAGGATATAAGGCTGAGTCGATTAAACTCAACTCAAATCATTTAAACGAACAGTTATTTCCCTGTCTTTTTATCTCAAATAATAATAAAGAAAAAGAAATTCCTTATGTTATTTTAGGAATGACGGGGAAAAAATTAAAGGTTTACGATAGCACAACGAATGCTGTGACATTAATTGACAAAGGGTTACTCAGCGAAGGGATAGGCTATTTTTTTAGCAAACTTAGCGATGAAGAAATAAACTTTGATCAATTAACTAAAAATGTTGACCCACAACCCATGCGCTGGTTTCGCGAATTGCTTTTACAACAAAAATCTTTAATTAGACATGCGTTCCTTTTAAGCTTATTTATCAATATCATCGGTATTTTCAGCTCAATTTTTGTCATGATTGTTTACGATAAAGTTATAAGCGTTCATGCATTGGATTCATTAATTTATCTGGTTATTGGGATGTTTCTTGCTATTGGCATGGATCATGCTCTTAGAGAATTACGGCATAAGATGTTTTCGTGGTACGGCAACCGGACGGATGCCATTATTGCTCCTGCTATTCTTGAAAGAATTATCTCATTACCGCCACGACTTACAGAATCCGCTTCACTATCTGCACAAGTTTCTCGCATTAGAGATTTTGATTCAATTCGAGATTTCTTTACAGGCGCTTTAATGATGTCCGTTTTTGAACTTCCTTTTGTTTTATTGATGATTATTGCGATTTGGATCATTGCGGGAAAATTAGCAATTGTGGCTGTGGGGCTAGTGATTGTTTATATTTTTGTTTGTTATATTATGTTGCCACGGATGCGTGATTCAATAGAAGACTCAGCTCGCAGTGGTTCAAAGCGTCATAATCTTATTATTGAAAGCGTGAACAAGTTAAAATTTATCAGAATGTATGGCGATTACAAACCTTGGGTAAGTCAATTCAGATTAGCTTCGGGTGCTGCGGCTTTTTCAAGTTTTCGCTCAAGCTTTTTAACGTCAATTTTAGAATCTATAGCTTATGGCTTATATATAACAGCAGGTGCGGCAACTCTCGCGTTTGGTATTTACTTAGTTATTAACAATGAAATTTCATCAGGTGCCTTGATTGCAAGTATGATTTTGATATGGCGTGTTTTGTCTCCTTTACAGGTGTGTTGTACCTCTATGTCGGTTTTTGTTCATTTAAAGAAAAGCATTCTTCAAGTCCACAAATTACTATTGATGCAAGCAGAACAACCTAATATCAAGGTTTTTGCACAGCCGCCAACGACAGCGCCCAAAATTACGTGCTCTAATTTAACACTGCGACACATTAACAACCCTGAAATTACTTACAGCGGCCTCAACATTACCATTAACTCTGGTGAACTTGTAATGGTTATGGGGCATAATGGTAGTGGTAAATCTAGTTTATTAAAGCTCATTAATGGAATTTATGTCCCTCAATCCGGTGGGGTTAAGATTAACGACGTTGATTTAAGACAATATAACATTAATGAAATGCGGCAAATTATTGGCTACGTACCTGAAAAAACAGAATTATTTTATGGAACACTGGCTCAAAATTTGCGTTTATCACACCCCGCAGCAACTGATGATGATATCAAAACAGTGATGCAAGATTTGGGATGCTGGCCTCTTGTTGAATCTTTAAAAGATGGGCTTCATCATCGGATAGGGGATGCAAAAACGGATGCATTACCAACAATTTTTACTTATCAATTAAGTTTAGCTCGCGCGATTTTACGTGATGCACCAATTATGTTGATTGACGAAGCACCTCATTCTTTTATTTCCAATGCGACTAATAACAATTTGATTAAATATTTGAAAAAGTGGCAAGGCGTTAAAACTGTATTGATGGTAACTCATACCCAAGAACTCTTAATGATTGCCGATAAAGTTATTTTTGTGGTTGGTGATGGTCGGGCATTAATGGGCGCACCTGCTGAAATTATGAAAGTTATCACGCAGCATTTTGGTTACGATTTTAAGAGTGAGTAGGATCAATTCTATGTGGAAAAAAACAGTAATCACAATAATGAATATGGTCACACCTATGTGGGAAAAATTGACAGTCCTGATGAAGAAACTTTTTGAACAGATCGTTCAAATGGTGAAGAATTATTATGATGAAAATAATGAGTCCAAAGCGCTAAATCAACAATTACGTCTTCTTTCTCGTGCGTCTGTTCTTGAAGAAGGAAGATTGCCTCACCATTTTCGCAGTGTGATGATAACAATTGCTTCCTGCCTTACCATTATTATCATTTGGGCATCTATTGCTACAGTTAAGGAAATTGCGAAAACCACCGGTGAAATTGTACCTACTGGATATGTTCAACAAATTCAACATCTAGAAGGTGGTGTTGTTTCTAAATTACTTGTTTCAGAAGGGCAATTAGTTAATAAAGGACAGCCCCTTATTACAATAGCTGGAGACTCCGTACGTGGGGAATTAGACAAAGCAGAAACAAAAGGGGGAACGTTACGCCTACAGGCAGAACGGTACCGCTCCTTTACTAATTTGGAACCTAGCGAATTTGAAAAAGTATCTAAAGATCTTTTATCCCTTGAAAGTGATCAACGAAAAATCCTTGAATCAATGATTGAAAACAGAGACCGTCAGAAAAAAGTCATTCAAGAACAACTTAATCAACGAAAAGAAGCACTAGAACAAGCGCAGTCAAAACTTGATACATTAAAGAAAAATTTAAAACTCGCAAAAGAAGTTTTTGAAACCAAAAATAAATTATTTAAAAGAGGAAATGCAATAAAAACCAGCGTAATAGAGGCCGAAAAAGAGGTTAACTCTACCGAAGGGGAAATTGTAAAAACAACTTCAGAAATTGAACAAAGTGAACAAGGAATTGTTGAATTTGAAACGCGACTTAAGTCATTAGAAAGTAGTTTACGTGATGAAGCTTTGCAAAAATTATCGCTGATAGAATCAGACATTGCAGAAAACAAAACAGTTATTGAAAAATTAAAATCGCAAATTGGACATCTTGAAATTGATTCGCCCGTTAAAGGTATTGTTAAAGGTCTTGAGGCCACAACAATTGGTGGTGTTGTTAGTCCAGGACAAAAAATTATGGAAATTGTTCCTATTGAAGAGGTTTTAGTGGCCGAAGTCAAAATCAACCCTACAGACATTGGTAATCTAAGGGTTGGGCAATCGTGTGTTGTAAAAATCAGTGCTTTCGATTTTTCACGTTATGGCGCTATTGATGGAAAACTTTCTTCTATTTCAGCAACGACTTTCACTACAAAAGAAGGATTAAGTTATTACCGGGCGCGCATTAAACTTAGTAAAAATCATGTTGGTAATAATCCTGAACATAATATTGTGCTGCCAGGTATGATGGTGAATGCTGATATTGTGACAGGTGAAAAAACAATTATTGGTTATCTTATTAAACCAATTCAGATAGCACTAAGTACTGCTTTAACTGAAAAATAAAGGAGCTATTGTCAAATACAAATAACAATCTATCTTTTATAGTACACTGGATAAGTGCGAATTGTTGTTTGTGGTTCAGTCAAAAAATTCAGTGAGGAAGCCATGGCTAAAAATGATACCCCGACCAATGAACCCACAACTACCTCAGCACCAGATACTGTTGAGGAACTTAATAAGTCTAAAATTTATGAAAGCCATGAGCGAGGTGCGACTCAAACACCTTCCACTGTTAGTGATACGCATAAGGGATCAGGCCTTGATCGAAATCCCAACAATACAAAACCTGAACCGCTAGAAACAGTCACACAAAAGGCAGAAACTAAACAAGATAATGACATCACTGTTGTCGAAAAAAGTCCTCTGATTATTAACCAATCTCCTAACGTATCAACAGATATTCGCAATCCAAGTAGTGCCGATGTGAGAGGTGTTGGATTTGGAGAAGACAGTATCGTTTTAGGTCGTGTGAGTCGAAATGATGATGCATCGCTTATTATACCAAGAAATGGTCAGGCAGGCGGAATTGGGAATAGATCTACAGAAAATATTGATAATTTTAATATAGAAACAACTGAGTCTCAAACAACTAATGATACAACAACATCCACTCAAACCAATCGAGACCCTCAATCAGCAGAAATTATTTTAGGGGCTGTTGCTGCTTCTGAAGATACACCTTTTGCCTTAGGGATATCCTTAGATCAGCATACCCTCGAAGGACTTGTTGACATTAAATATACAATTACAGCTCCTTTAGGTACAAAGTTATATATTAACAATCAAGAACTTAGCCCATCTACACCTGGCGGAATGTATATTATAGATGCTGAAGATATTAGTCAATTAACAGCCTTACCTCCAAAAGACTATAGCGGTGAGCTTATTTTTAATATTTCTGCAGCAGGTATTTTACCATCAACAAATGAAATAATTATAGCACCTGGTAAAATTTTATCTGTGAATGTAAATGCAATTGCAGATACACCTACCCTGATTTACCCTGCAACTGTTACCGGCAATGAAGATACACCTGTTCTTTTAAATATTCAGGCCTTACAAACAGATAGTGATGGGTCTGAAGTCATTTCAATTAAAATTCAAGGTGTGCCCGCGAGCGCCACATTAAATCACGGCATCAAAGATCAAGTCACAGGCGATTGGATTTTATCGCAAGCAGATCTTTTGAACTTAACAATCACAGCTCCTCCTCATTATTCTGGCACGTTAAATCTGAATGTCATCGTTTCAAGTACAGAACCGAATAACAGTCAGGCTCTCAATACTGGACTAATGAGTATCATTATTAACCCAGTAGTGGATGGAGCAAATGTAACTGTTACGCAAGCACACGGCAATGAAGATGGAGCTATTCCGCTCAGTTTTTCAGTAACATCCGTTGATCCTAGTGAAACTTTTGCTTTAGAAATTCAAGACATTCCAGTAGGAGCCGTTTTAAGTGATGGGATCCATACATTCTCAAGCACTCAATCTAATAACTCTGTTAATATATCTACCTGGAGCCTTGGTTCACTAACTATAAAGCCTCCTTTAAATGATAGTCGTGAATTCACATTATCTCTTAAAACAACAACAAGTGACGGTAACGCAGCTGCATCCTCATCCATAACAAAAATTAATGTGACTGTTGATGCGGTGGCTGACCAACCAATCTTATCTGCGCCCGCATCTATAATCGTTAATGAAGATCCGGGAATTGCTGGAAGTGTAGCTTTAGATATTAACGCGGCTCTTTATGATACGGATGGATCAGAAAAACTAACCCTGGAAATTCAAGACATTCCTATAGGCACTCGTATTTTTGAACGAGATGCGAATGGTGTTATCGTTAGTCGAGATTTTACAGCCACCTCATCCACATCTATTTTAGACATTACCGGCTGGAATTTGGCAAACATTAGACTTATCCCCCCACTTAATCGCAGTGACGGATTTGACTTAATCGTTATTGCAAAGGCAACTGAACAAGGAACAGATGGAACCATTGCTACACCAACCGCCTTAACCCAAACAACAATTCATGTAACAATTAACGCGGTTGCAGATGCACCAACATTAACAGTAGGAGTTTCTAATACTGATGAAGGGGCTGCTGTTCCTTTATCGCTTATCGCAGCTGTGACAGATAATGTAGATATTGTACCAGAACATATCAAAGAATATACAGTTGCAGGTTTGCCTATCGGATCTGTGTTAAGCGATGGCACACAAACAATAACTATCACCACGACCGCCCAAATTGTGGCTTTAGATCCATCTCACTGGAACATTCCCAGTTTAGCAATAACCCCACCCCCATATTACAATGGTTCCATTCATTTAACCGTGACGGCAACTTCTGTAGATGTTAATAATACGACAGCTACAACAACCGTTCCTGTTAGTTTTACGGTTGCAACTGTTGCTACGCCTCCCGTGTTTGATAATAATGCTGTGTCATTAACTTTTAATGAAGATAATAGTTCTTCACTATTCTCGTTAAATCCTCAATTGGTAGATAGAGATGGGTCAGAGTCGTTACAGTTATTTGTGACCAATTTACCAGCCGGATTAACTATTACAGATGGTTCTGCAGGTCATACATACACATCTACTGGAATAAGTGATCTTATAAACCTAACAAATTTTAATAGCCTAACCTTACAAATTACGTCGCCTCACGACTATTCAGGAACTACTTTTAATGCAGATTTTATAGCGCGCAGCACGGAAAGTAATAATATAACAGCAGATACGCATTTTCAAGTTCCTGTAACTGTCAACCCAATTGGTGATGCGCCAGCTTTGACGACCAGCTTTATGACAGTGAATGAAGATACGGTTGGTACATTGACTATCAATACCCAAGTCCAAGACACCGATACATCTGAAACCATGACCAGTTTGGTGGTGGCGAACATTCCTGTGGGCGTCACGATTAAACTTGATGCAACGCACAGCTTTACTGCCACCAGTGGTCATACCTCTCTTGATCTGATTGCCGCTGGGTGGGTCAGTCCGTTTAATGATACAGCGACTCATTCTCTTACCTTACAAGTCATTCCGGTTGCCAACTATTCAGGCAATTTTAATTTAACCGTAACGGCCACTACCACTGAACTTCTTGACGGAACCCAGCACGGTGTCACCACAAACAATGTCAATGTTGGCTTCACCCCTGTTGCCGATGCGCCGTTGGTCTCGATTACCAATGCAACTGGACTAGAAGATACCTTTATCCAGCTCAATCCCACTGCCACCCTTGTTGATGTCGATGGGCCGGAATCCTTGACCGCGTTGACAATAAGCAATGTACCGACAGGCGCAACCCTTGAGATTAGAGACAGTGGTGGCACTGTGGTGCACACCTTAACCGGGAATGCCAGCTATAATTTGCTCGACTATAACTATGGCGCCGGCAATAGCTTGTACTTTAAAGCCCCATCAAATTACCCAACATACAATAGCAGTGTCATTAACTTGACCTTGACCGCAACCTCGAAAGATGGCACTGACACAGCCTCAACAACTCAAGGCTTTACCGTCACTGTGGCGCCTGATGCTGATGCGCCGGCTACCTTTACTGTTCCCGCAGCACCCGTTTCGATTAGTGAAGAAGGAACTGCGACGGTTGTGATTAACTTCGCACTGGCGGATATTGATGGCACTGAAACTTACAAGATGTTCCTCGATAATCTACCAAGTGGGTTGTTAGTCACCGATAATGGTGGTCATTCCATCACTGTTGGGGCGACTGGAACCATAGATGTCACTGGCTTTAACCTCAATGCATTAACCTTTTCCTTGGCCAGTAAAGTCGATTATGGTGGCGAAGAATATGGTCTGACCGGCAATCCCCTCATCAATGTTCGTGCAGAAATCACCGATAGTGCGGGCAACGTCACATCAACTAAGAACGTCAGTCAACAGTTCACCTTAAACATTGTCCCTGTCGCTGAAAACGCAAATATTATCACCAGCGCCAGTAGCGGCAATGAAGATGAAAAGATTTTGTTGAACTTTACAGCTGGTGTTAAAGATCCATCTGAGGTGATGACCAGCTTGATGTTGAAGAATATCCCGACTGGCTCAAAAATCTTCTTTGAAGATGCAAATGGTAACGTAACTCTTCAATCGGTCAGCAGTGGTCAGATTGATCTGGTCGCCAATGGCTGGACGACAAGCACAAAAGTATATGTTCAAGCCCCCAAAGATTCCGATGTTGACTTTAACCTTTCTTTGCAAGCCACAACCAAAGAACCTCGCGGTGGTGACACCCACCTTGGACCAGATGTCAGTTTACCCGTGGTCGTGAATCCCGTTGGTGATAATCCGCTTCTGACCACTCAATTTACAGCTGTAAATGAAGATACACCCGGCACATTGATTATCAATACGCAAGTACAAGACATTGATGCTTCTGAAACAATGACCAGCTTGGTGATCTCGAATATTCCTGTTGGTGTGACAATTATGCTTGATGCAAATCACACCTTTACATCAACACCTTCTCAAACATCTCTTGATTTGATTGCGGCCGGTTGGGTTAGTCCGTTTAGCACAACAACCAATCAGCACCTTGAATTACAAGTCATTCCAGTCACCAACTATTCCGGTAATTTTAACTTAAACGTAACGGCGACAACGACCGAAGCTCTTGATGGCACACAGCACGGTATCACTTCAAGCAATGTTAATGTTGTTGTCAACCCAATTGGCGATGCGCCAGCTTTGACGACCAGCTTTATGACAGTGAATGAAGATACGGTTGGTACATTGACTATCAATACCCAAGTCCAAGACACCGATACATCTGAAACCATGACCAGTTTGGTGGTGGCGAACATTCCTGTGGGCGTCACGATTAAACTTGATGCAACGCACAGCTTTACTGCCACCAGTGGTCATACCTCTCTTGATCTGATTGCCGCTGGGTGGGTCAGTCCGTTTAATGATACAGCGACTCATTCTCTTACCTTACAAGTCATTCCGGTTGCCAACTATTCAGGCAATTTTAATTTAACCGTAACGGCCACTACCACTGAACTTCTTGACGGAACCCAGCACGGTGTCACCACAAACAATGTCAATGTTGGCTTCACCCCTGTTGCCGATGCGCCGTTGGTCTCGATTACCAATGCAACTGGACTAGAAGATACCTTTATCCAGCTCAATCCCACTGCCACCCTTGTTGATGTCGATGGGCCGGAATCCTTGACCGCGTTGACAATAAGCAATGTACCGACAGGCGCAACCCTTGAGATTAGAGACAGTGGTGGCACTGTGGTGCACACCTTAACCGGGAATGCCAGCTATAATTTGCTCGACTATAACTATGGCGCCGGCAATAGCTTGTACTTTAAAGCCCCATCAAATTACCCAACATACAATAGCAGTGTCATTAACTTGACCTTGACCGCAACCTCGAAAGATGGCACTGACACAGCCTCAACAACTCAAGGCTTTACCGTCACTGTGGCGCCTGATGCTGATGCGCCGGCTACCTTTACTGTTCCCGCAGCACCCGTTTCGATTAGTGAAGAAGGAACTGCGACGGTTGTGATTAACTTCGCACTGGCGGATATTGATGGCACTGAAACTTACAAGATGTTCCTCGATAATCTACCAAGTGGGTTGTTAGTCACCGATAATGGTGGTCATTCCATCACTGTTGGGGCGACTGGAACCATAGATGTCACTGGCTTTAACCTCAATGCATTAACCTTTTCCTTGGCCAGTAAAGTCGATTATGGTGGCGAAGAATATGGTCTGACCGGCAATCCCCTCATCAATGTTCGTGCAGAAATCACCGATAGTGCGGGCAACGTCACATCAACTAAGAACGTCAGTCAACAGTTCACCTTAAACATTGTCCCTGTCGCTGAAAACGCAAATATTATCACCAGCGCCAGTAGCGGCAATGAAGATGAAAAGATTTTGTTGAACTTTACAGCTGGTGTTAAAGATCCATCTGAGGTGATGACCAGCTTGATGTTGAAGAATATCCCGACTGGCTCAAAAATCTTCTTTGAAGATGCAAATGGTAACGTAACTCTTCAATCGGTCAGCAGTGGTCAGATTGATCTGGTCGCCAATGGCTGGACGACAAGCACAAAAGTATATGTTCAAGCCCCCAAAGATTCCGATGTTGACTTTAACCTTTCTTTGCAAGCCACAACCAAAGAACCTCGCGGTGGTGACACCCACCTTGGACCAGATATCAGTTTACCCGTGGTCGTGACTGCGATTGCCGATGCACCAATAGCTTCTGCCCAAAATCGCAATACACTGGAAGATACAAGGGTTAATCTTGTTTTAAATGGTGCGTTAACAGATATAGATTTGTCAGAAACGATAAAATTTGATATAACAGGTGATCTTCAAGGTGGTAAATTACAGTTACAAACTGCAACTAATACGTTTGTTGATATTGTACCTGTAGGTGGGCATTATAGTGTAAGTGCTGCAGATATTAGTAAAGTTTACTATATGCCATCGTTGAACTTTAACGGTGCTATAAGTTTAAACCTTCAATCTATTTCTCAAGAAGCTAATAATTCAACAGCGACTGGCACCAACTATTCTCCAATCGTTCCTTTCACCATTACAGTGACTCCTGTTCTGGATGCGCCAACTGGTGGGGCAAATTTTGCTGTTACAACCTATGAAGACACATGGGTTTCGATTACTACACCGGCTTTTGTGAATCCCGATTCTGGTCATGAGACTATGGCAGTTAAGTTGAATTTGCCGATTGGCTGGTCTGTACAAGCAACAGGGCATGCTGCACAAACAATTGCAGCGTTGGGAGGTGTGGATGTTACCGGATGGACTGGGATCCAAATTTTACCACCAAAAGATTCAAATGTTAATGTAACAACAGGATTAAGCTTTACAGCAACCACTACTAATCCTGCACTGCCAGGGCAAACAGCAAATACGACCAGAACATTCACCGTTGATGTAAAATCTGTCGTCGATGACTTCACGATTTCACCTATTACCAGCAATACAACTACTAATTATTCACCTACTGTACTTCCAAATGGATTATATGGCTTTGAAGATCCAACAACTAACGCCGGACGGGTTAATTTTACAAACAATTTTCTTAATGTAACAAAAGCAAGCGATAATCAAGATGGTAGCGAAACATTTACCTATAAATTAGATTTAATTTCAAATGGCGTGACTAGCACGGATGGCAGCATACAAACAAATCTTGCCGGATTTAACTTGTATTATAATGGAACCCTTGTGTCTAAAACCGGTATAGGTTGGACATTAACTCAAGCGCAAATGAACAATCAAGGTGCTTTAAGCCTACAAGGACCAAAAGATTTCAGTGGAAAAGTGGGACTAATATTTACTGTCATTAATACTGATACTGATCTAAACAACGCTGCCGATACTGCATCTTTAACAAAATCATCATCCTTTGATGTCATGATTTATGGCATAGCTGATAAGCCAACCCTTGCTGTTTCAAATGTTTTTGGCAATGAAGATTCTTATATTCCCTTGAAAATAACAGGCACTTTAACCGACTTAACGGATGAAAATCTATTCTTTGTTATTGATGGTGTGCCAAACGCACCAGGTGCTGGATTATTTATTAATACAGGTGCAGGGGGTTATGTAAATATCAGCACGCTTCTTCATACAAGAAAAATTGATGGTACAACAACCGATCAGTGGATTATTAAAGCAACAGATATTATGGCACTTACCAATGGAAGTGCGAACCTCACCACTTTAAATTTCAAACCACCATTAGAATCTAATCAAGATTTTACATTCACTGTTCAAACTAAATCTGCTGAAACAAATAATCCAAGTAGCAGTAGCTTCAGTGATCCTCAATCATTCACCGTAAATGTGAAAGGAATAGCTAATACACCAGTTGTGACAAAAACTACAGCTGAAGGGATAGAAGACACACAATTTGACCTACACACACTTCTTATTCAATCAGGTGAGCTTGCTAATGCACCATTAGATTCATCTGAACGGTTGTCAATCGTGATTGATATGAATACAGCACCAGCTGGATCAACCATCTCTGGGGCTATTCCATTAGGGGGCAATTTATGGTCTTATTCTGGCGGTACAATCCTTAATTTAAGTTCTATTAAAATCACTCCTCCTGCAAATTATAGTGGTCAATTTAATCTTGGTATTAAAGTTGTGGCCACTGAAGATGATGGAAACAGCACTTCTCAATCAATAACCTTGCCTGTTCATATTACCCCAGTCGTTGACAGGTTGACTATTTCGGGCGGTGGATCTGGCTATGAAGATGGCAATCAGATTAGTGGTAATATTCACAGTGATGATAGTGGTGGTGGCATTCCCGTTACAATAAATTTAAATGCAGCTGATACATTGGGAACTCGCACAGGTGAAAATAGTGCCGAGAAACTCGATAGCATTGTCTATATTAAAATTTTAACACCTGGCGCAACGTTTGCAGGATTGACCCCAGATAGCAATGGTGAATATGCAATCACCATTCCTGCAAATCAGTCAAGTTATACAATTTCTAATCTCATTCTTGTGCCCCCTATTGATTTCGGAGGCACTATTGAATTGACGACTCGTGCCAGAACCTATGAAGTTGATGCAACATCACCTAACACACCCATTTACGGCAGCTACACAAGTCAACTCATTAACGTTACTGTGCGCCCTGATGCGGATGTACCTGTCATCAGCAATGCAAGCTTTGTTGATTTAAACCCATTAAGTACTGATGTTGAAGTTTACCGAGATAATGTAGGTGCCTATGTTTATCAAGTCAAATTTGATATTACGAATAATGACCATGACGTAGGGGGAACAACATCAGAAGGGTTGTCTTATCGGATCACTGTACCAGAAGGATGTGCCGTTGTTGGAGGCATATCGCTTGGCAATAATACCTGGTTAATTAGTCTTGCAAATTCTAATGATAGTGTGATTACGCAAAATCTAGAAATTAGAGTTCCTCTTGATTTTCAGATCGGTTCAGAATTCAAGGTTTCTATTACCCCTTATTCAACAGAACAACTCAACGGCGATACACAAGCTGGCCAAACAGTTACGCTCATCAATACATTTATTAGCGACTCAGGCAGTGGCAATGGTGGTGAAGATGGTGTCACCGATCAACATGTCAAAGAAGATAGTGTGATTAGTTTGACAGGAACAGCTTCGCAAATCGCCACAGCAATTGAAACTACTAACGCCACCATCACCGTCAGCACGACCGATTCAGGAGACATGAAAGATCTGTTGATATTTGATGCTACTACAAACACTTATACAAAACTAAGCACTTATGCAGATGGCACATCAATAAATGTTGGTGGAGCAACCGTTACCGTTCATAACGCAGGTGGCATTGTTACTCTTGAAGCAGCAAGCACACAAGATCTTCAAGCCATTAAATTGATGCCACCCTTAAATAGCAATGAAGATTTCACATTATCTTTTGCAGTAGTTCCCGATATTGGCAATCCACAAACCTTTGATTCAACTATTGTGGTTGTTGGTGTAGCGGATCCGGTAACATTTGCCGGCCCTGCAACCTTTACAACCAATGAAGGTATGTCTGTTGCTTTAGCCGGGATTATTCTTACTCCTGTAGATAATGATGGTTCTGAAACTGTAACAGCTTATATTCAAGTTCCTAATGCAAGCTTTACCGTTACTGGTGCTATACAAGACCCAACTGATCCCACAAGGTGGATTATTACAAACTCAAGCACAACAAGCCTTGATTTAAGCAGTATTAGCATAACTCCTCCGACTCATTACGTGGGAGATGCCACCATTAAAGTGATTGCCACAACTCAAGAAAATGATGGTGATACAGAAACTACACAACAAGATTACACCCTTCATTTTAACCCGGTCAGCAATGGCGGAACGATTGTTTCAACATTGCCGACAGGGACTGAAGATTCGCCTCTATCGCTTGCAAATATTACAACAAACTTAATTGATTCAAGTGAAACTCTTGGAAATTATATAGTTACAGTGCCTGCTGGTTTTCAGATAACAGGATCTCCTTCATCAAGTGTGACAAACGCTAACGGTAGTATCACTTATACCCTAGACAACAATCTGAGCAGTTATAATTTGATACCACCAGCCAACTATAGTGGGTCTACAACTATTCAAATTGCAACAACTTCTGCCCATGATAGTGGGGGTAATGTGAGCCCTCCTGTCTCTATTAATGGCAACGTTAATGTAACTTTTGACCCAGTCGTAGATGGTGTTAGTTTTCCAGTGTCAGATCCTATTGCAAATGGGTCTGAAGATAGTTCGGGCATCGTTTTACCATTGAGTTATACATTGATTGATTCTAGTGAGACCGTTCAGTCTGTTATTATCACCGGTGTTCCAGCTGGCTATCAAATAGCTAATGCGAATAACAATGGTGATGGATCTTGGGTTATCGCTAATTTGACGGCTCTTGGCAATGTCAAACTTATTCCGCCAAAAGATGCGTCTGCGCAAATTGAACTAGGTGTTCAGGTAATTACTGCGGAAAGTAATGGCGCTACTAAAACTGACACAGACACTCTTCATATCAATGTGCGGCCAGTGGCAGATCTTCCACTCATCTTTAAAACACCCGACACCATTCAGGTTTCAGAAGATGTATCAAGCTTTAAACTTCAAAATGTTGTTAATAATAATCTATTTGAACTTGTTTCACAAGATAGCGATGGATCCGAAAAATTATTCTTAGAGGTTCGAGGAAATACTGTTCCAAATGGATTTGATATTGTGGATACAAATGGTCAATCCTATCAAAAAACGGATGGTAATGGCGTTTATTGGGATATTCCTCAAGCAGATCTGGCCGTTGCGCGTGTTATTTTACCAGCAAATTATAGTACCCCCCTTGCAGGTATTGCATTGACTGCTACAGCTAGATCTGAAGACACATCAACCATTTATCCTAGTGGAACGATAACTGACACCAATCATTCAATACCAACAACTGTTACATTGATTGTAAATCCAGTCGTCGATCAAGCCATTATTAATAATCCTTCAAGCTTTACAATTAGTGAAGACCCATCAACACCTACACCCATAACTGGACTTTCTATCGCTTTGGCAGATACGGATGGTTCTGAAAAGTTTACGTCAATCTCATTTTCAGGCCTTATTACAGGTACCCAAATTTATATTGGCTCAGCACTTATTGGCACCTCAACAGGCACGGCGAATGTTATTAACGTTCCTAACCCTGAGAATTATGGTAGCCTTTCGGATGTCAGATTGCAGCAGCCTGCAAACTTTCCAACATCTACCACTAATTCTCTTGGTACTTTAAGTATAACTGCAACGACAACCGAAATGTTAACAGGAGAGCTTGCAACGATCACAAAAAGCTTCCCTGTAACAGTGAATCCTGTTGTTGATATTGATACGGCTACGTTTGATATTGCGAATGTGAGTTATGCTGAACCACAAGTCGCCAATCAGTTCACAGTTATCAATAGCGGCGTCTTTGCCAGCATTAGTGATACCAATTCTGAAAATATCACCCATCTAGAAATTAAACCACCTGCGGGTGCACTGCCGGCTGGTCTTGCTAGTTGGGCAGATGTTCAATTTAAACTTGGATCCACTACCGTGTCTTTTGATGGGTCGAAATGGAGTTTTGATTTTACAACAACAACCCCATCGTTAAGTGGTCTGTCTGTTAAAGCTCCGCAATATTTTGACGGGCAGCTTAATTTTAATAGCGAAATTACAGTTGTTGACAAAAGCGGTGTATTGCAAGATTCAGCAACAAAAACAGATACATTTGCAGTCACTATTACTCCTGTAAGTAGCGCTATTTCAACGACCGTTCCAACCAATGCCGTTATTCATGAAAATGTCTCTCATACCGATGCAGGGTCACTATTAAGTGGTTTTGCTGTAGGACTCATTGATACCAGTGAAACCATTTCTTCTATCCAATTAAAGTTAACCAGCGACGTTGGTTCTGTAAAATTATTTCTAAGTAGCAACGGAACAGAGCTACCTGCAGATGGTAATGGATATTGGACTTTACACCCCAGTGACCTTGCAAATATTAGAGTTGAACCACCAGCTGACTATAATGGTGTTATCAGTGGGATCTTTACCGTCTTATCTCAAGATGGAACAGCAACAACACTCACCACATCAAAGAATTTTGTTATTACTGTTGATGGTGTTGCTAATGAACCGACTATTGCTGCTAATAATGTGAGCGTAGACGGAACAACAGCAACTTTTGATATCAATGCCGCCATATCAGATACATATAATCCAACTGGTAGTGAGTTCATTAGTCAAGTTATTCTTAAAGCCGATAATGCCATTACCATTACCCATAACAGTATTACTCAAACACTGGCTGCGGGCGAAGAATTGATCATTAATCGCGACACCAATAATCTTGAACAACCATGGTCGCATATTTCTGTTGAATCGGTTGATGATACAGATGCAACGTTATCCATAACAGCGGTGGCTAGTGAAAATAGTACAAGCGCGAGCCATACTATTGATTTGCCTATTGCGTTTGACCATAGTGAGCCATTAGAAAAGATGGCTTTCAGCACCTCAAAAGAGATAGAAACAGCACCAGATGCCGCCTATATGCCCATTCATCTTGAGAAACATCTTCCCTCGTTAGATGGTATTAATATGCTTGAAATTTCAGGATTGCCAGAGGGGATTCATTTAGTAAATCATACTGAAAAAGGTTATGGAAATGTTGGGGTAACTGATGGTAAGGGAACATTTTATATTACACCATCCGAAGCAAAAAACCTTTATATAGAAGGTGATCCAAAGAAAAAGGACCTGGATTTAGATGTAGAAATTAAATTACACTCTGCGGATAAAGATCATTCACCTGTAACCGTTGATCTACACTTAGATTTTACAACCGGTCATATCGAGTCATCTGGAAAAAGTTCTTACTATGAAGGTGTTCATTTGGTAACATCTTCTTCTACGATTCATGACATATCCACCACAGAAGGTGGCTACATGACAGCTAGCTTGAATGATCTTGGCTTTATGGAATATCACTCAGAGCATGGAGCAACAGTTAATGGAAATGGTGAGGCGGCAAAACCAGAACATCCGGATCATCCTCATAAAGATGATGCCATTACAGACTCAACACCAGCTGCTGATATTGGCAGTCATGCAGACCATCTTGGTACGGTGACAGATCATAACAATCACCACTAGGAATATGAATCCTCGGGTTGAACCCGAGGATAATATGATCAATCAAAATGGCATTTTTAACCCAGGAATATTCATTCCACCTGTTACTTTATTCATCTCTTCTGTTGTATGCGCTTCTAATTTTGCTTTTGCATCATTAAAAGCTGCTACAATTAAATCTTCTAAAACTTCAGTTTCTTGAGGATCGACAAGAGATGGATCAATTTTTAAAGCACGCATATTACCCTTACCATTAATGGTAATTTGAACAAGACCTGCGCCAGAAGATCCAGAGATTTCAACTTGTTCTAATTTTTCCTGCATTTCCGCCATACGTTGTTGCATAGCTTGTGCTTGTTTCATTAATTGACCCATGTTTTTCATCTTTATCTCCTATGTATGAAGAGACCGTTGCCTAATGATTCTTTTGAGCTTTTAACAGCATCAATACGATCCTCAAATCCTCATTTACATAAAGTAATTTCCGGTTTTGCGGTGCTCTTGACACGTTAATCATCTCAAAATCTCTCATTATGCAATGATCTCATGAAGGGAGGCTGTTGCCCCCGGGAAAGCGGTTATAATTTCCTGGACAACAGGATGATTTAAAGAAGCAGCTTCAAGTTGTTGTTGTTTGCTTTTGTGTTGATCAATAAGCGTTGCTTGTCCCTCAGCTTCGCAGGGCACAACTTGCCACATATCGCCTGTTGTCCGCAACAATAAGGCCTCTAATTCTTTTGGTAGATTTTTTGGTGCGCGGTTATTAAGACGCAAATTTATCTGATAAGGTTCAAAAGATACTAAATGCACGTCTTGCATTAAATAACTATAAAGAAGTGGTTCACGTGATGTTGCAACAATCGACAATACTTCCTCAAAAGAAGTCGGTGATTGCTGCTTTACTACATCTTTTGGCATAGTTTGAGAAGAGTCTTGAGCTCGAGAAGGAAGACTACTATTCACGACTGGTTGCGAAATAACAGGCATCGCACGCATGCCTGCACCACTTCCTGATTCTTTATTTTGAATCAGCGTTACAAGATCAGCCGCATTTGGAAAATCACTTAAATGACATAAACGAATCAACACCATCTCAGTGGCCTGAGTAGGCAATGGAGACCGCATAACTTCTTCGTACCCTTTAGACAAAACCTGCCAAGCACGCGACAAGTTGCCTAATGAGATCTTTTGAGCAATTTCCACCCCCTGCTCTCGATCACTCAACGGCCACGTCTGATCGTTCACCAATGTAGGGGTCACCTTTATACAGGTAATCCAATATGTCAAGTCAAGCAACTCTGACAAAATAACAATCGAATCTCCCCCAAGGTTTTGAAGATTACGAACTTCTTCTAAAACTTGGGTTATATGACCTGAAAACAAGGCATCTAGCAATTGGAAAAGACGTCCTCGGTCAACAAGCCCCAGCATATTTCGAACAGCTTCAGCAACAACATGGTTACCAGAAAGAGCAATTGCTTGATCCAATAGAGATAAACCATCCCGTGCTGACCCATCTGCAGCGCGCACAATTAACGCAAGCGCTTCATCAGCTATGCTCACTTGTTCAGCAGTAGCAACTTTTTTAAAGAGACTCAAAAGAATATCTGGCTTGATACGTGCTAAATCTAAGCGCATACAGCGTGATAAAACTGTGTCTGGAATCTTTTTTATTTCGGTGGTCGCAAAGATAAACTTCACATGTGGCGGTGGTTCTTCAAGGGTCTTTAGCAACGCATTAAAGGCGCTCTTTGACAACATATGAACTTCGTCAATAATATAAATTTTATAGCGAGCATTAACAGCTTTGTACCGAGCCGCTTCGATGACTTCTCGAATATCATCAACACCAGTTCTACTAGCAGCGTCCATTTCAACAATATCTAAATGCCGATCTTCGGTAATCGCAATGCAAGAAGGACATGTGCCACAAGGATTAGGAACTGGATCGTCAATATTCAAATTTGTACAGTTCAATGCTTTGGCAATGATACGCGCTGTTGTGGTTTTTCCCACGCCACGAATCCCATGTAAGACAAATGCATGTGGTAGTTTTTGTGTTTGAATGGCTTGAGTTAATGTTTTTACCAAAACATCTTGCCCTACTAAATCATTCAGTGTTTGGGGGCGGTATTTACGAGCAAGAACGCGGTAATTTTCTGTCATGGTGAGTATACTCAATTAACTATAAGTATCATAAGGTGGAAGATCACAAATGACCCGCATCATTCTTGCTGTGGCTGCTTCCTTCCGGATCTGACCAAATTCACAAGCGATTACGTCCACCGCGACCTTCCGTTGCCAACTATATACCCACAATAACTCAAAGACAAGATTTAATAACCTTAATAATCGATGAGATTATATAGCTTCGGTAAGAGCAAGTTTTGCTGAGTGATTTAGAAAGAATGACAAAACAAATGATCCAAAAGTGAGCCCAATTAATATAGACATTGCGCCTTGGTAATTTTGAACAGTGTAAAAAGGCAACCCAGCTTCGGTTAAGGTACCATCCCATAAACTATGTAGCAAATGACCGATTTGTTTTTGAATAAAAGCCGCACCCAATGTCACAATAAAATTTATAAACCCAGTGACTGTTGCGGCAATGCTAACACTCATTACTTCACAGGCGCTGGTAAAACAAAGAACCTCACCGCCAGCAAAAAAACCAATAGAAAACATAATCACATAAATAGACCAAGTGGAATTCACATTTCCAAAAACAATCAAGGCCAAAAGACTTGCAATTAGCAAAGCTGAAACGCCAATAATAGGGCGGCGATCTTTGAAAAATGTGCTAAACCAAGCAATTGAAATAACACCAATAGCTGTTCCAACATAAATCATCGATACAGCCTGAGCCGCCACAGCTTTTGACAACCCATATTTAACCATGATAAATGAAACACCCCAAAGATCAGCAAACACTGAAATTGATAGGTAAATTCCCAAAGCAACTATGGCGTACATCCAACAAAAACGACTTTTAAAAATTTGCTTAATAGATGTCCATATTTCATAACGGCTTGTGGCAGTTTCTTGATGTGCTGTATCAGCACGGTCACGTAAAAAAAGAAGGTTGAGTATAAAAATCGCAATACCAAGGCCTACTAACAAGTAAAAGCTTCCACGCCAGCCATAGGTTTCATTCATTTTTGATAAAGGTGCACTGCCAATTAAGGCACCACAAGTACCAACTGCAACAGTCAGCGCAAACATCAGCGATTTTTTTTCAACAGAAAACCAATCACTGGCTATCTTGCTCACACATAAAAAAGCACAAGCAGAACCTGATCCAATTAAAGCCCGCGCAAGATACGCTATGTACAGACTATCTGTGATACTAAATAACGCAACGCCACCTGTACATAATAATATAGAAGTAAGCACCATCCGTCTTGCACCAAACAAGTCAGATAAAATACCAGCTGGAATTTGTAAAAGAGCATAAAAAAGAGTTGCAATGGCAGAAAGAGCACCAAATCCGTGAGCATCAAGCTTAAACCCGGCCATGATTTCGTCAGCCATCACACTGGGAGAAACACGCAGAATGTACTGATATAGGTAATAGGTGACAACTAATAGCCACATAATAATTCCTAATCTTTTGACATCTTTTGCCATGTGATTTCTCCTACATTAATCTGTTTGAGTATACATAGGCATCTTAAAAATAATATTCAAGCACAATTATGTAAAATATGGTTGATTGTGAAAATGAAGTGGTGTACAAGGATAAAAGAACCATATGTTGGCCTCAGTACCTTTGACTGGGGTTATGTTACACTCTTCAGTATTATGCGGGCGTGGTGAAATTGGCAGACACACCAGATTTAGGTTCTGGCGACGAGAGTCATGGGGGTTCAAGTCCCTCCGCCCGCACCAACTTTAATTCAGTCAAGAGACATTAAATAATGCAAATCTCACAACTCCAAGTTAACGGTTTAAAGCAAGAATACAAAGTCATTGTTGCAGCTAAAGATATTGAGAAAAAAGTTGAGGAAAGACTCTACGCGATTGGGAAGAATGTTCGTCTTCCTGGATTTCGTCCTGGCAAAACTCCTTTTAATATCCTCAAACAACGCTATGGCGGTCAAGCCCTCGAAGAAACCTTGAATCATGCCGTCAATTCTAGTGTTGGCAAAATCATTAAAGATAACGCTTTGCGACAAGCTTCAGAACCAAATGTATCTATCGTTACCTTTGATGAAGGCAAAGATCTTGAATTAAAAGTAGCCGTTGAAGTGTTACCTGATATTAAGATCCAGGACTTCAACACAATTAAACTTGAAAAACTTCAAGTTCAAATTACAAAAACTGAAATCGACAAAAAATTAGATGACCTTGTTATTAATCACAAAAAATATCAAGACCTTCCTAAGGATCGCGCAACAAAGCAAGGCGACATGTTGCAACTTGATGTTACAACAGAAGTTGCGGGCAAATCATTTGCAGGCTTTGGCAAACAAATGCATGTTACTTTAGGTTCTGAAGAAAAATTGCTGTTTGGCAATATAGAATCTGCCCTAGAAGGCGTCAAAAAAGGGGCTAAAGTTGATGTAAATGATCAATTTCCTGAAGATTTTGGCGATAAAGCTCTTGCTGGAAAACCAGTAACCTTTCACTTTACAGTCACTAAAATTGAAGAGCCTATTAAATTCAAGCTTGATGAAGCTTTTGCAAAAGAAATGGGCTGTGAAACTCTTGACAACTTACAAAATCGTCTGAAAGAATCGATGGAAAAAGAGTACGGAAATTTAGCACGCTTACGCCTTAAACGTCATCTTTTAGATAATCTTTCAGATCTCTATAACTTCGATTTACCTGAAACATTGGTCAAAAACGAATTTGAAGGCATTTGGAAGCGTTTACAAGAAGAGCTTGCGAATGCAAAGGAACAAGGAACACTTGATCCGGAAGACGATCGCCCTGAAGAAGAGCTGAAAACTGAATATGAAACTATCGCGGCACGCCGTGTTCGCCTTGGGTTGTTGATTTCAGAAATTTCTCGTTTGAATAAAATTACCGTTTCTGAGGAAGAAATTCGACAAGCAATTTTTGCAGAAGCAATGCGTTATCCACGTCAAATGAAAGAAGTATTTGAATTTTATCGCAAAAACTCACAAGCTGTTGATCAAATAGCTGCCCCTATTTTAGAAGATAAAGTAGTAGATTTTATTTTGGCAGGCGTCTCCTTAAAAGAAAAGAAAGTCAACACGGAAGAATTAATTGAATTAATTCGCGGTGTTGTGCCAGGATTTGAAGAAGAAACCAGTGAAAAACCTAAAGCAAAGAAGCCAAAAACGGCCACAAAACCGAAAACAGCTAAAGCGAAAGGCACAAAAGAATGACACCGACTCAGTTCCCTACGATGAACACCCTTGTCCCAATGGTTGTCGAACAGACAAATCGTGGGGAACGTGCCTTTGACATTTATTCACGTTTACTTAAAGAACGGATTATTTTCCTTACAGGACAAGTGCACGATGATATGGCCAGCCTAATTTGTGCACAGCTTTTGTTTTTAGAGTCAGAAAATCCAACGAAAGACATTGCTATTTACATCAATTCTCCAGGTGGTGCTGTCACCGCTGGACTATCGATTTTAGATACCATGAATTATATCCGTTGTGATGTGGCAACTCTTTGTTTAGGGCAAGCATGTTCTATGGGTTCTTTGTTACTAACAGCTGGAACAAAAGGCAAACGTTATGCTTTGCCAAACTCCCGCGTTATGATGCATCAACCTTCAGGCGGGGCACAAGGTCAAGCAACAGACATTGAAATTCAAGCGCGTGAGATTTTAAAAATCCGTCGTCTTTTGAATGCTATTTATGTTGAACGGACGGGGCAACCGCTTGCAGCCATTGAAGAGGCTGTGGAGCGCGATCGTTTTATGTCACCAGCAGAAGCAAAAGAATTTGGGTTAATTGATCACGTGATTATTGATCGCCCAACAGCTCTTAGTATTGTTCCTGACAAAGCCAGCTAAATATTCATAAACAAAAGGTGTTTAGAGAACCGCTCAAACACTTTTTTTTTAACAACAAAAAATTTTATATAAATCCTACGTCCAAAATTCTTTGTTTTTGGATTATAATGAGCACAAAAAACCCAACTTCCCTTCTAAAAGATAGTTTTTTCTTGTCATTCATATGATTTCTGCGATAAATAATATATATGCTTATTATGCATCAAAGTAGAAAAGTGATGGTGGCTAAACTCGAAACATCCTTTTTGTTGAAAGACAAGAATGAACTTGGAATCATAATAAGCATTATGTATGAATATAATAAAGTCAAATCAGGTGATTTGAACCTTAATTGATCTATTTTAACTTTTTATTTAACTATAACTATTCATACTTAAAGGGTAGAGATAAACTGAATGGGTTGGCCACTTTAGCCACTCATGAAGGTAGTAGGAGCAGTTGACATGAGCAAAACAAATACTGGTGATGGAAAAAATACCCTTTATTGCTCCTTTTGCGGCAAAAGCCAGCATGAAGTTCGTAAATTAATCGCAGGACCAACCGTATTCATTTGTGATGAATGCGTTGATTTATGTACCGACATTATTCGCGAAGAAAGTCGTTCTGCCCTCGTGCGCGGAACAGATGGCGTACCTCCTCCTAAAGAAATTTGTAATGTTCTCGATGAATATGTCATCGGGCAATCACAGGCAAAGAAAGTTCTCTCTGTTGCAGTGCATAATCACTACAAAAGACTAGCCCATGGTGGCAAAGATAGCGATATCGAAATTGCAAAATCGAATATTTTGCTGGTGGGTCCCACAGGCAGTGGTAAAACGCTTTTAGCGCAAACATTAGCACGCATTATTGACGTGCCATTTACAATGGCAGACGCCACTACATTAACCGAAGCTGGGTATGTTGGTGAAGATGTCGAAAACATTATCTTAAAGCTTCTTCAGGCAGCTGACTATAATGTTGAACGTGCTCAGCGTGGCATCGTGTATATCGATGAAGTAGATAAGATCTCCCGCAAATCAGACAATCCATCCATCACTCGTGATGTTTCTGGAGAAGGTGTGCAGCAAGCGTTGCTTAAGATTATGGAAGGCACCGTTGCTTCTGTTCCCCCTCAAGGTGGTCGCAAACACCCTCAACAAGAATTCCTTCAAGTTGATACAACGAATATTTTATTCATCTGCGGTGGTGCCTTTGCTGGCCTCGAAAAAATCATCTCAGTACGTGGAAAAGGTGTCTCTATTGGCTTTGGTGCTGATATTCGAAGCTCTGAAGAACGAACCACAGGTGATATTTTGCGCGATGTTGAACCGGAAGATTTGCTAAAATTCGGGCTTATTCCCGAATTCATTGGTCGATTACCCGTTTTAGCCACGTTAACAGATTTAGATGAAAAAGCACTCGTTGAAATTTTAACAAGCCCTAAAAATGCGATTGTTAAGCAATACCAGCGTTTGTTTGAAATTGAAAACGTTAAATTAACAATGACTGATGAAGCTTTACATGCCATTGCTCATAAAGCCATCGCTCGTAAAACAGGTGCTCGTGGGCTAAGATCTATCATGGAAGCTATCTTACTTGATACGATGTTTGACCTGCCATCTTATGAAAATGTTGATGAAATTATCATTAACAAAGAAGTTATTGAAGGCCGTTCTCAGCCGCTGAAAAGCTATGCTGCGCTAAGAGGCGATGCTTCGACTAAATAAGACGGTTGCTTGAAACTAGATCTCCTGGTATGACAGGAGATCTAACAACTTATTAATAATGAGATTGAAAAAGTATGTTTGGCTTGTCAAAAGGCGTAAAATATCCCGTTCTTCCATTGCGAGACATCGTTGTTTTCCCGCATATGATTGTTCCCCTTTTTGTAGGGCGCGAAAAATCGGTGCAGGCTCTTGAAAGTGTCATGATGGGGGAAGACAAGCATATTTTGCTTGTGACTCAAAAAAGCCCCGTGTTAGATGATCCAACGGTTAGTGATCTATATACGGTGGGAACATTGGGAACTGTACTTCAATTATTGAAGTTACCCGACGGAACTGTAAAAGTATTAGTCGAAGGTATTAAGCGAGTTAATATTGTCAGCATTACTGATGAATCCGCTTATTTTGAAGCAATCATTGAGCCTATTGATTCTACCGATGAACCAAAAGAAGAAAGTGAACTTGAAGCATTAACACGCAGCGTCATATCTCAATTCGAACAATATGTCAAACTCAACCGCAAGATTCCACCAGATGTTTTGATTACCATTAATCAAATTGAAGACCCATCTAAGTTATCAGACACTATTGCTTCTTATTTGACCTTAAAGATCTCTCAAAAACAGCAGCTCTTAGAAACACCACAAATGGTGAAGCGATTAGAGCAAATTTTAAACTTCATTGAAGCTGAAATCAGCGTTATGCAAGTTGAAAAGCGCATTCGCAATCGCGTTAAGCGTCAAATGGAAAAAACGCAACGCGAATATTATCTCAATGAACAAATGAAGGCTATTCATAAAGAATTAGGTGAAGCTGAAGATGGTCGTGACGAAATGTCAGACCTTGAAGAAAAAATTCGCAAAACCAAACTATCAAAAGAAGCACGTGAACGCTGCGAGGCTGAGCTGCGCAAATTGCGTAATATGAATCAAATGTCGGCTGAAGCCACTGTTGTACGCAATTATCTAGATTGGATGTTGGGTATTCCTTGGGGGGTTCGCACACGGGTTAAGCGTGACATTCAACAAGCTAGAAAAATTTTAGATACTGATCACTATGGTCTAGAAAAAGTAAAAGAACGGATCATGGAATATCTTGCGGTTCAAAGCCGCGTTGGTAAAGTTAAAGGACAAATTTTGTGTCTTGTTGGCCCTCCTGGTGTTGGAAAAACATCTCTGGGTAAGTCAATTGCTGAAGCAACGGGTCGACACTTTGTACGTATTTCTTTAGGTGGTGTGCGGGATGAAGCTGAAATTCGAGGCCATCGACGCACCTATATTGGCTCAATGCCGGGCAAAATAATTCAAGGAATGCGCAAAGCAAAAATCACCAATCCATTATTCTTATTAGATGAAATCGATAAAATGGGATCAGATTGGCGAGGCGATCCTGCATCTGCTTTGTTAGAAGTATTGGATCCTGAACAAAACAATACATTTAGCGATCATTATCTTGAAGTTGATTATGACCTTTCTGATGTAATGTTTGTGACAACAGCCAATACGCTTCGTATGTCACAACCTTTGCTTGATCGGATGGAAGTTATTCGCATTCCCGGATATACAGAAGATGAAAAACTTCAAATAGCCATTCGTTATTTAATTCCCAAACAAATCACAACTCATGGATTGAAAAAAGATGAATTTTCCATTGATGAGGAAGCCGTTCGGTTATTAATTCGCACCTACACCCAAGAAGCAGGGGTGAGAAACCTTGAACGTGAAATTGCCAATCTTGCACGAAAATCAATTAAAGAGATTTTAATAGATAAAACAAGTTCAATTAAAATCACATCTAAAAACTTGAATAAATATGCAGGCGTTCCGCGTTATCACTATGGATTAGCGGAACAAGATGATACCGTTGGTGTTACTACAGGCCTTGCGTGGACAGAAATGGGCGGTGATCTTTTATCCATCGAAGCTGTTGTTTTACCGGGTAAAGGTAAAACAATGATTACAGGTAAACTTGGCGATGTCATGCAAGAATCAATTCAGGCTGCCATGAGTTTTATCCGTTCTCAGTCAATTCAATTTGGCATCAAACCTGATCTATTTGAAAATCGTGATATTCACATTCACGTACCAGAAGGCGCAATTCCAAAAGATGGCCCTTCTGCCGGTGTTGCCATGTGTGTTTCAATTGTTTCTGCCATCACTGGCATTCCTGTCAACAAAGAAGTAGCAATGACAGGGGAAATCACTTTACGTGGACGCGTCTTACCAATTGGTGGATTAAAAGAAAAATTACTTGCTGCATTACAACAGCTCAAGAAGCTTTAAAAATAGCTTTATCAAAGCCTCTGATCCCTATTAAATGGACAGATCCACATGTTGAGTCGCAGACAACGCCAGCTAGCGCAGAAGTAAGCCTGCAATAGTCATTCTTATTATCTTACTCGGTCGTCTTTAAATAAAATAAAGATAACCGGGTATGATTAATAATCCTATAAAAATTCTAAATATTATCTCTGTAAAGTTTTTCATTCCCCCCCCTTGCAAAACAAATTTTGAATACCTAGTTATACTCTTCGTGATTGGAAATGAGTATTTATAGCATCGAGATTTGAGGCGATTTTTTTGGTTGACCGACAATATAAATAGGCTCTCTCTGCGGAGGTCAACCGAAAAAAAGAACCCAAAGGTCGATTGATAGAAATTCGCTTTTTCATTCATGATGAGTATATATTAATGAAGAGTATTTAAAATGACATCTCTACTATCAAAAAGAATTCTAGGTATTTTTTTGTTTACCTATGGGTTTAATGTAAATGCCGCTGATACATCAGATTTCAAACTCCTAAAGATGCTAAGCTCATGTTAGTTAGGTCTCATATTGATGATCTTCCTGGATTTACCCTAAAAGACCAAAGAAAAGACAAGGCTGAACGGTTAAAGTTTCACAACCAATTTAACATCGAAGCTGCAGATAAAATTTTGACAATCTATCAAAAAGCCGAACAGTGGAAAGCTCCCAGCTTTGCAACTTATCTTTTTGGACTTTATTCAATTTATCAATTGAATGAAACAACAGCTACCTTTTGTGGGGAAGTTAATTTATCTGAAGAAAACTTAAAACAATCGGGTTTTATTGAAATGACTATTGATATTGACCCTACAAAAAGAGGACAAAAAATCGGAACGACCGCGATCCAAGCGGTATTAGATCACATTCTAACGCCCAATTTAGGTAAAAAGCAACTTTCTGTGATTAATTATCACAATACTTCTAATGAATCAATAATGACTAAAAAAGGATTTTCTAAATCTCCCACGACCTTGACACACCTTAAAAGTACAATAGCATTTGATAATCTTGCCTCTCATGTGGTTCATCAAAAAGCTGGGATGACACCTGATAATTTTTCTGTAGATTATTCTGTTGTCTATATTTACCCACCTATGACTAGCAGCATTACGCCACAGGCCTTATCACTTGTTAGGTCATTAACCAGCTCTAACGAAGAAGAAAGAAAAGACGCAATTATGGTGCTTACACACTCTATTGATAATTCCCCTAAATAAAGCGGTGTTCAAAAGTAGAAAATCCTCTTAAAGAAAGAAGAAGAGATTTTACAATGAAACACTTAAATTACAACGATAGTCAGATCATAGACATTTTTAAGTCAAGCCACAGCTGAGATTACGATTTCTGATTTATGTCGTAAAAATGGCGCGCCAAATATGGCGGCATGTATGCCTCGATGATTTCTCGAATGAAGGAAAAAGATGTATGTCGAGGCACAGTTAAAAACTGAAGTCATCCAGAAGAGGTCTTGCGAAAAGTGCAAGCCATCTGAGCGTCGCAAGAGGACTAAACAAACGATAGCTGAGCACGGCATCAGCCCGTTTGGCTTGTGAGATTTTTCAAGTCAGTCTGCTTTTTTACGAGAATTTTTTACTTTTAAATAACTTAAGTTTGATATAAAAAATGATGTAAATACATAAAAAACAAGAAAATTCGTCATTACAAGGGGCAAAACTCCGTGGGAATTCACGTGTTTTCTGGACAGCAACGTTCCTGTGCTCCCTCTCGCCACGATTCCTCTTAGTTTTCCTGTACTTCCAGTTGTTTCTTACGTCGAGTTCAGATTAAATACCTTTTTTTCGGAAAGACACTACCAATATTTTTGTTGATTTATATTAAATCCCTCTCATATAACAGATATACAAATTTTTACTATTAGAATATTCAATGACTAACATTACAAAACTCGTTCTTATCCTTACTTTATCAACAACAGTCGGTCAGTGTTTTGATTTACCAAAAGACGATCAGAATCTAGAAATAACCACTAAGAAATTAGCAACTAGACTTAATGTCGCCATCCTTTACGTCAAGATGAAGTTTATAGACGAGATGCATACTATATTCTTAATAATGAAGAAGCAGAAAAGATCGTAGATGATTTTGAATGTAAGATCCAAGACGAGTGGTTCAAAATTGCGTTGGGAATTTTAAAAGATTTGTATTCAAAAGAAAGATTACGAGAAGACTTGAAACAAAGTCAACAAACTGATCCTATTGAGGAATGCAAAAAACGTTTGATGCTTGTCTTGACTTCAGAAGAAATTATAAAAGGAAATAAAAATCAAAAAACAATTGATGCCGTTATAAGAGTCACTCAAAACATGCCATCTCTTACTCAAGGTATCACAACAGTTTGGAAAACTATTGAACTTCTTAAAAAAGAAATTTCTGGTCAAGCAACATCCTTTCAAATGAGTACAGTCATTAAAAGCACAGAAGATCCTATAAAAATAGATCCACAAGTTAACGATGAGATGCAAGATATTGCCTTTACTCTCTGTTTTGAAAATTTACAAAGCTCACCTATGTTGAAATCAGAAACCTCAGATGATCGAGTCGTGTTTTTGTGTTCTGAAACTGGAATTGATTTCGAGATTATGAAAAAAGCTTTTGATAAAGCACTTAATCAGGCGACCGTACAATCTCTCCCCGACTTTCCCCGGATTGTAGAATTACATCCAGAATTCTCGAATATTATGGCATCTCAAGTTACCGAGTTTCAACGAGTAGCTAACCTTGAGATAGAGTGTGGTAGGTTATTATTTGAAAGATTAAGCACAAATGAGTTAAACGATTCAGAAGCTTGCGAATTAGCAATTGCAATGATTATCTCAATAAATCCTGATCTGTCCGAACCTTTACTACAAAAAGTTTTACATAATATCAAAGAAGGCAAAGTCAATGAGATGAACGAGTATATGAGTGATAATATTGGTATACCTCTTCCAATTCCAGATATACAATATTCAGATGACTAAAAATTAGATGATGTTGTGTACAATTGGCTTAATCAGGATATCTTTGAATTTATTTAATTACGGGGGGACTACCTATTGATCAGATGAAGTCTGGACAATAAATAATTCTAAATAATCCAGGTATTTTTAAGTGTTTATTAATACAAGAAAGCTATTATAAAGATAAATACTTACTTATATTGTTGGCAGCCAATGATAGATGAAGAAGCACAAAAGTTTTACAGAAAACAAATGCATCGGCCGATACAACGATTTTTGAAAAGATTTTTTCCGCTCATGATCGCGACATCAGTTGTCTTTGGTATTATACTAACAATTTTTATGGTTGCCTCTCAATTCCTGAATCATTCTGGAATTGACTTAAAATTTGTTAGTCAGTCTATGCTTGCAGTTTTGATAAGCATGAGTACTATCATCTTTTGTCATTTTCTTTTTATTCGTCGACAGAGCCGATTTAAGCCAATAAAAATTCGCATTAGCCGAAAATCGCCACCGTTTGACCAATAAAAAGACTACCTCTTTTTTTGCAACACCACAATACCAGGCAGTTGTTTACCCTCTAACCATTCTAAAAAAGCGCCCCCTGCGGTTGATGTATAAGTAAAATCATCTTCCACCCCTGCCTTTGCCAAAGCAGCAAGTGTATCGCCGCCTCCAGCAACACTCATTATTTTATTTGCTTTCGTCAATGCCGCAATATGCTGACCCAACAGGATAGAGCCTTGATCAAAAGGTTCAACTTCAAAAACGCCTACAGGGCCATTCCAAACAAGGGTCTGGCATTGATCCATGAAATGACAAATACGACTCACCGATTTTGGTCCGATATCTGCTATTTTTTGCATAGATCCAATTCGATCAATCGAGGATGTTTTAAATTCGCTATTTGGCGCGATGACATTGGTCACAACCACATCGATTGGCAAAACAATTTCACAGTTGTGGTCTTCAGCAGCCATTAAAATTTCCTGAGCTGTTGGAATATAATCATCTTCACAAAGAGAATTGCCAACTTCAATGGCTTGCGCGGCTAAAAATGTATTTGCCATTCCGCCACCAATGACTAAATAATCGACTTGCGTGAGTAAGTTTTGTAGCAAATCAATCTTACTTGAAACTTTTGATCCACCCACAATCGCCATGACTGGTTTTTTCGGCATCTCTAAGACAGATTGAAGAGCTTGAAGTTCTTGCTGTAATGCTTGTCCTACATAGCTTGGTAGATGTGAACAAATGCCCACTATTGACGCATGTGCCCGATGCACACAAGAAAAAGCATCATTCACATAAAGCTGACCAAGGTCGGCAAGTTTCTTGGCAAATAACGTGTCATTTTGTTCTTCTTCTTTATAAAAACGTAGGTTTTCTAAAACAATGATACTGCCAAACGGCGCATCAGCAATGGCTTTTTCAGCTATATCACTAATACAGTCAGCAGCAAATATTACTGGGCAATCCACAAACTGCTGAAGATGTTCTGCAATCGGCTTTAAACTGTATTGCACATCCTTAATGTCTTTCGGGCGCCCAAAATGGGATAGAATAATAACTTTTGCTTGACGAGCCACTAGCGCGTTAATTGTTGGCAGCGATCGCATAATACGCGTATTATCAGTGACAACACCATTAGAGAACGGTAAATTTAAATCAAGCCTTAACAACACATTTTGGTGCGTGACATTTGCCTGATCAAGAGTTAAAAACGACATAGGATTCTGCATTTCTATAAAATAATTGACCCCAGAACACCATAAAAACGCGAGGAAAACAAGCCATGACGCATAAAAATTTTGAAACAACTTATGTATTACTCTCTGAACCACGCACAAAGATCATGGGTATTTTAAATGTAACGCCTGATTCGTTTGCTGGTGATGGCATCTTTAATCAATCGCAAGAAACAATTTCTACCTCCCTTAAAATTGCTGAACGTTTTATTAGTGAAGGCGCTGATATTATTGATATTGGGGGAGAAAGCACAAGACCAGGTGCAACACCTGTTGACGTGGATCATGAATTACAACGTATCATTCCCGTGATTAAAGCAATCCGAGATCGTTTTAGCATCCCTCTTTCTATTGACACCACCAAAGCCCTTGTCGCCAAAGAGGCATTGCTCGCTGGAGGCACCCTCATTAATGATGTCAGCGGATTATTAATGGATGTAGAAATGAGTAAAATTGTGGCAGATTCTGGTGTGCCAGCTATCATTATGCACAATCCCTTAGCACGTATTAGTGATATTATTGATACATCAAATGACATCACTAAAAATGTGATTAAAGATCTCAAAGCTTTGGTGGCTCAATTAATAAGCCGTGGCGTTAAACAACATCAAATTATTCTTGACCCAGGTGTTGGCGCCGGTGCTGGCTTTGGTAAAACACCTTTACAAGATTTAAATCTTATTAAAAACTTAAACTTATTCAAAGAATTACCCTATCCCATCCTGTTAGGTGCCTCACGCAAATCATTTATTGGACAGCTGACAGGAGCTGCTGTTGATCAACGATTACCTGCAAGTTTAGCCGTAGCCACCTTAGCAACATGGCACAAAGCAGATATTATTCGCGTGCATGATGTGGCGCCGACCAAGCAAATTATTCAATTATTGGAAGCTATTTAATGAGTCCCCTTTTTCAAGAAATTGCCTATCTTGATCCTAGCGTTGCTTTTCGGGCATTTGCAGATTATCCCGGCGCTATATTATTGGAGAGCGCTCAAAAACAACCAGATTTTGGTCGTTATAGCTTCCTTATGGCTGACCCTTGGCAAATTTTAGAGTCAAAACAAGGAAAAACATATCTAGATGATCAGGAACATAACACCTCTTTTTTTGACTTACTTCAAGACCAATTGAACCAATATAAAAGCTTGCATGTTGATGGTTTTCCGCCCTTTCAGGGAGGTGTCGCAGGATATTTAGGCTATGAAATGGGGCAATTCCTAGAAACCTTTTCACCAGCGGAACACAATGAATTGGGTATGTCTGATGCGTGGCTCGGATTTTATGATGCGCTTGTCGCCTTTGATCATCAACAGAATCGTGCGTGGATTGTTTCCACAGGTCTACCTGCATTAAATGACGCAAAGTCTAGACGGGCTCAGCAACGCCTTGAATGGTTAAATAAAACGCTACAAACAATAGACACAGCTCCTTTTCAAAAAACATGGCCATCTGTTGATATTGAATCTGATGTATCGCAAGTTGATTACTGCACGGCTGTACAGCAAGTTATTGACTTCATTTACGCAGGTGACATTTATCAAGCAAACTACTCCAGACGCCTACGCACTGAATTACCTTTAAATGTCACTGCTTATGATCTTTACGAACAACTCAGCAAAGTCAACCCTGCCCCTTTTGCAGCTTATATCCAAACTAAAGAAGGCATTATTGCATCAGCTTCTCCTGAACGGTTTTTAAAACTTGACCAACAATCCGTCGAAACCAAACCAATAAAAGGAACCAAGCGTCGCTCTAAAGATCCCGTTGCCGATCAACAAGCCGCGGAAGCATTGTTGGCATCAGAAAAAGACCGCGCTGAAAACGTGATGATTGTTGATTTAATGCGTAACGATCTTTCACGTGTTTGTCTTCCCCATTCCGTTAAGGTTCCGCACTTGTTAGCCTTAGAATCTTATGAAAATGTTCACCATCTTGTCACCACCGTTGTTGGTGCTTTAATGCCTCATCATGATGCCGTTGATTTATTAAAAGCCACCTTTCCAGGCGGATCAATCACAGGAGCGCCTAAAATTCGTGCTATGGAAATCATTACTGCTCTTGAAAAACAAGCACGAGGCCCCTTCTACGGCGCTATTGGCTATATCGGATTTTCAGGAATGATGGATACAAATATTGTTATCCGTACATTTGTGATTCAGGGCAAAAAAGTTATCTTTCAAGTGGGTGGTGGGATTGTGGCCGATTCCGACCCACAAGAAGAATATGACGAATCTACAACAAAGGCTCTAGGTTTAATAAAGGCATTATACTCATCATGATATTAATGATTGATAATTATGATTCGTTTGTTTTTAATTTGGTTCGGTATATACAAGAGCTAGGCGCTGAAATTTGCGTGTACCGAAATGATCGTTTAACTCTTAAAGATATTGAAGCAATTAATCCAACACATATTATGATTTCTCCAGGGCCAGGACACCCAGCTGATGCTGGTCTTTCCTTAGATATTATTCAACATTTTGCAGGGAAAATTCCTATCCTTGGTATTTGTTTGGGTCACCAAGCCATCGGTCAAGCTTTTGGTGGCAGCGTGACGCGCGCCCAACGACCCATCCATGGTAAAGCCATGCCCATCATCCACCACGGGTCAGGGCTGTTTCATCAGCTTCCTTCCCCAATGCAGGTAACACGGTATCATTCTCTTATTGTTGGTCGGGATTCTTTTCCAAATGATCTTATGATTACTGCTGAATCACCTACCGGAGAAATTATGGCACTAGCCCATCGTACACTACCTATTGTTGGTGTGCAGTTCCACCCAGAAGCGATATTAAGTGAGCATGGTCATACATTACTGCGCCATTTTCTTGAAGGAATATACCGATGATTGTCATCGTTAATGGTGCTTTTGTTTCATCAAACAAACCACAAATATTGGTGAATGATCGTGGTCTTTTGTTGGGCGATGGAATATTTGAAACATTATACTACGATGGTCAATATCTGGAATGTTATGAAGCACATTGGCAACGTCTTCAAAAAGGATTAGCCATTTTTCAAATTCCTTTTCAACTTTCTGAAATTATGATTCATCAACAAATTCTTGATCTATTGGCAGCGAACCATTTGATGCAACAAACAGCCTCAGTACGCATAACAATAACACGTGGTACTGGTGAGAGGGGTCTCAACATTCCAGCAAGTCAATTTCCCTCATGGGTCATTCAAGCAGCAGCCTACAAACGTGTATCTTCCCCTCTGACTCTTGATGTTTCTACTCACTGTCATCCGGGAAAAAGTGCTCTTTCATCTATAAAGCATTTGGGCTATCAACTGTCTATTCTTGGGCGATTAGAAGCAAAGCAAAAACAGATCGACGATGTGGTGTTTGTCAACTCAGCTGACGAGGTTGTCTGTAGTACTGCTGCTAATATCTTTGCCGTGATCGATGGTGATATTGTGACCCCTCCTTTAATATCAGGGTGCCTACCTGGCATTAAACGTGGGCAAATGATTCAGCAATTAAAAAAAGAAATGACCGTGATCATACGGCCTATTTTAAGACAAGAGTTATTAGAAAAAGCAGAATCAATTTTTTTAACCAACTCTTTGACTGGCGTTCAATCGGTCAAGCAATTATTAACAGGTAAAAAAGAAATTATTCCATTTATAAAATAATAATGCCTCCACGCGTTAAAGTACGTAAGAGACACTATAATTAATGACTTATTAACAACGATGATACTTTAAAGTTTTTTCTCTGCCGCTTCATAGGAAAAAACATTATCTTTTATTGTTTCACCAATTTTTATTTCTTTAAGTTTTTTGGCAGAAAAATCACCTAAATAACCGCCTTGTCCAACAATGCTATATTCGCAGTAAATTGCAGGCCCTGATTCTGTCTTAAATTTACCGGCTACGTCACGTATAAAATGACCTGCTTCATCTAAAAGATTATATTGACCCTCTCCTGCCTGTAATTCTTTTGCAGGTATAACAACCATTTTTGTATCAGATGAGATATCATATTTTTTATAAGATTCTGGTTTTCCAGAAATACCGCAGGAAATACTACCGACTGGAATAGTTGAATCTTGAACATTTTTTCCGTCTACCATTTTTTGGCCTTTTTCATGACCTGTATAAACGACGGTAATTTGATGTGTGTTTGTATCATCAGCATATGCACTTTGCACAAAAGGTGCAAGAGACGCCAAGGTAACAAGTGAAGTAATAATTGTTGATTGCAAAATCATATTTTGAGCTCCTTAAACTATTAAATTCTATCAAAAAGCATCATAAAGCAAAAAACATTAACAAGTTATAAAGAAAATACTAATTATGTATAGCTAAAGCAACATAATTATGTCACATTTTATGATGCAGTTTTGATCGAAA
>DYSP01000014.1 GCA_020718185.1 Candidatus Odyssella sp.
ATAAACAACAAGAGACTCCTTTAAAATATGCTTGCTAAACTGGGGGCATTACAGGCAACCATTCCACAAAAGGGGATATATGTTTAAACTCAACCTTTGTGTCTTCAAGTATGCCACGCACGTGCATGAAAGGAATTTCTGCCTGAACATTTAAAGTTTTGAGATTGAAAACAAAATCTAAAACAATAAAAAGTTTCTTCATTTCTTAAATACTTTAAGGATAAACTCATATATATTAGTGTTTTACTATTTAGGTAAATAAGCCGTTAATTTTAAAAGTCAGTGGTGATGATTGACGCATCTATTACAAACGCCAATAGACCCTTTGCAATTTTTTAAGATTTTAACTTCTTTTTTATTTATTTTTTCTAAAATAATTGTATATAAAATAGTACATTAAAAGAAAACTGATCTTTTATTAACGACTTTGTATTGTAGAAAATTTAGTATGGAAAATCTCAAAAATATTATTGCAAAAAAATCTGAAAAATATTATGTCATTACTTTAATCGCGGTTCTTTTGATAATAGCAACCTTGATTTCTTCTAATGGTCGAGTATTATGGCCAGTTATTCCTACATTTATTGCGATGTGCGGAATTTTGATATTTGTAACGTCGCTCCAAACAGCTTTTTTATTGTACAATCAATCAAAGTTAACACGAGATAGCTCGGTAGCGTTGCTAGCCAGTGGTTACCTTGCGGTTAGTTTTCTCGCGCTTGCCCGCATAATCCTATTTCCCGGACTTTTTTTAAGCTCAAATGTATTGGATGATAACAATCAGATTGCTGCATGGCTTTGGGTTATTACGCACGTTGCATTTCCTTTTTTTCTTATCTTGTATGCTACGAATCATTGTAAGAAAATGTTTTTTTCTTATGGATACGCTCGGTGGAGTTTTCGATTAATCCCTATTGCTGTTGTTCTTCTAGTTTTAAGCTTAGTCTATTATGAAAGTGCTTTACCTTCTCTGGTTGACAAAGGTAATTATTCATCCACTTCTTACCTTGATTTCTTTTTGTTGGCGTTCACTGCTGTTCCTCTTTTTTTACTGATGACAAAAAAAGAAATGACCAATCGTCAAGATCTTTGGTTAATGCTGGCCATTACTGTGCAGTGTTTAGATATTTTTTATGAAATTATAGGGGAAACTAGATATTCAATGGGATGGTATCTAGGGATGATTAGTAGTATTGTCTCTTCAAGTATTATTTTAGGGGTCTTTATTTATCATATCCTTTGCATTGCGCAATTAAAAGATGAAGAGGGACATTATTTTAAGGATATTTCTGAAACAGACCCCCTGACAGGTGTGGCGAATAGGCGGAAATTAGATTTAGTATTCAATACGTTATGGGAACTCTCTTTAAATCAACAGCAACCGCTATGTCTAATCATGATCGATATAGATCACTTTAAAATATATAATGATTCTTATGGTCATCTTGAAGGGGATAAATGTTTAATTAAAGTAGCGGATGCTTTAAGTAAAATTCCCAAAAGGTCTACAGACATCGTTGCCCGGATAGGGGGCGAAGAATTTGTTATTTTGTTATATGGTGTCGATCATGATATCGGATTCCAAGTGGCAGAAGAAGTCAGAAAAGAAATTGAGAATCTGCATATTTCTCATTCTACTTTTTATAACTCTTGGTTAACGGTCAGTATAGGCTATACATCTCATATTGTGAAACCATCTTCAAAAAAAGAAAAATTTCTTTATATCGTCGATCAAGCGCTTTACAAATCTAAAGCAGAAGGTAGAAATAGGGTAGAAGGCGTGAGTTTAAGTATATAATTATATGTAAATTAAGAGTGCTGTTTAAAATCTGTCATCACTATTTTACGCAAGATGAATGAAATTTTATATCAACATCAATTTACTTATATACTGCTTATTTTTTTGCTAAACCATTGTAAAAAGTTTTTATGTTTTGGTTCTAATGATAAATAGTTAAACGGGAATTTTGTAAGATCATTGTAAAAATCCCATCCATAAATTTTAACATTATTTACACCCATTTCTGTTAAAAATATGTTGGAGCATATATCTATGTTTGACGAAATTTTCATTAAAGAGGGTAGTATTGAATCATTGATTTGGTCTAGGGATAACAAAGAATCTATTTGAGAAAAGTATCTTTTTATCGTCTTTAGAGATTCTTTGTAATAAGCTGTAAATTGATTTTTTGGGGTTAATGCCCTTAACTCTTGTATGAAGTCTTTTTTTAATCTTTCAATATCAACTTTTGAGGGATTTAATAAAACTCTTTTATGGTCTATTTTAAATATTTCTTTTTTAGTGCGAAAATCAACGTAATTTTTAGTAATCTCTCGCATTTTTGCTCGAAAAGAATTTTTAATTGTTAGTTGTCTAATGGTAGGATCGTCTGAGTCATGTCCGAAGCACACAGGTAATATTATCATATTTATTAAAAGTAAATATTTAATCATGGTGTAATCCTTCATTAAAAAGAGGAATCCACCTTAATATATTATAATAAATAATATTTTATTAAGATCATAAAATTTATAATAGGAAACAACAATGCTGAAATTAATGAGTTATACGATTTTGGTGGGATTGTTTGGAAGTTTACCTTTACAAGCTGGCAGTAGACATAATCATTTAGCTATGAATACATCAAAAATAGGCAATGACCACCAATTCACATCTAAAGAACATGCAGTCATTAAAGTTTCCGTGATCAAACAGGAAAATATCCATGAAAAGACTTTAGTTCAGATTAAGTTGACAAGGATTAAAGACGATCAACCTATTGCCCTCAATGATTTAAAAGAAGCCCACACTCAAAAAGTACATCTATTAATTATTGATGATTCACTTACAGATTATCATCATATTCACCCTGAAACTACAAACAAAGTCGGTGTTTATCAATTTGAATGGACACCAAAAATCAATGGAAACTATAGACTTTGGGCAGATTTGTTGCCGGTAGAGACAAATCAGCAGCAATATGTTGCTGTTGATTTGATTAAAGATAAGAAAGTGGCTGAGATTGATAAAGCATCTTTTATGCAAAGTACGGTAGAAGGTTATACTTTTAAGCTATCTTTTGAAAATGAAAATCTTATTGCTGGTAACCCAGTCATGGGTAAGATTATTGTGACTAATGAAAAAGGAGAGCCGGTGAAAACCTTAGAGCCAGTTATGGCTGCTTACGCGCATATCGTTGGGTTTAGTGAAAATCAACAGTCGGTTGTTCACCTTCATCCGATGGGCACAGAACCAACAAAAAAGGCAGATCGTGGTGGTCCAGAGTTAGAGTTTCACCTACAGCCAATGTCACCAGGATTTATAAAACTTTTTGCCCAAGTTAAAATTAATGGAAAAGAGTTATTTGTACCATTTGGAATTAACATTAAAGCAAAAGCTTAACAAGCCTTTATAATTTGAGATGTTTTGAGTATGTACTATTTCATAAAGCTTTTTTTATCTGCAATGATCATGGTTGTTGTATCAGAAGTCTCTAAATTTATCCGGTATTAAGAGGATTAATCACATCTCTGCCAATGGTTTCTTTGTTAGCCTTAATTTGGTTGTATGTTGAAACTTGGGACATTGAGAGTATTTCAAATTTATCAATTAGTACCTTTTGGTTTGTGCTTCCAACCTTGCTTTTTTTTTGATCCTTTCATACCTTCTAAAACGTGCTCTAGGTTTATTGTTATCATGTTACTATGTTATCTATCTGTATGGTCACTTCTTAAACGATATGACATACTCTCATAAACAATTTGTCTCACATTTTTTATTTTTAGTAGGAGTTTCTAATTGGATAGTTATATGGGAAAGAGGAAAGTTGGCCTTGAGTATTTTTTCTAAACTGTAAGAAAATTGTTCTGTAAATAATTCAGGCATTACCTCTAAATGTACAGATAAAGCAACTTCAGTTGTGCTAATAGGCCAAATATGTAAATCATGATAAGCTACGAGCCCAGGATGCTGAAGTATCATCTCTTTTAATTTTTCCAAATTAATAGCTGTTGGAACAGCTAAAAGCATCAAATCCAGAGATTCTTTAAATAATTTCCATGAGCTGAGTATAATTATGCCGGCTATTAAAAGACTGATGGCTGGATCAATCCAACTCCAAGATTTCCAAAAGATAAGTAATCCACCTACAATAACACCTACTGAAATGATTGCATCAAGAAGCATATGTAAAAATGCGCCTTTAATATTGATATCATTATGACGATCTTGAAAAAAGAAATAGGCAGTTAAACCGTTAATAAAAACACCAAATGTAGCAACAAGTATAATTACTTCTGATGCGATAGGTTGAGGTTGATCTAATCTTTGAAAGGCTTCCCAGCTAATGCCGCCTACAGCGACGAACAAAAGAATAGCATTTATAAATGCAGCAATTATAGTTGCATTCTTAAAGCCATAAGTAAATTTAGCTGGTGCTTTTTTTTGTGCAAGTAAATATCCCAGCCAAGCTACGAAAAGACCCAAAACATCTCCCGCATTATGCATGGCATCAGCTAAAAGAGCTACAGAGTTTGATTTAATTCCAAAAATACACTCAACAATAATAAAAGCAAGATTTAGAAAAATACCCCACAAAAATCTTTTGTTAATATTATGAGTATGTGAATGGGGCATATTTACATGTTCCTTGCTTGTGAATATCACATTTATTGTAGAAAAATGTCTTTCTACGTAATAGTTAAGCCTAAAAAGGTTGTAAGAGAAATTTAAAACATGCTCCTGGCTTGCTTTTTGTTTCTAACCATATTTTTCCGCCATGCTGTTCTATAACTCGCCTGCAAATTGATAGCCCCAAGCCACTGGATCGATTGTTTACATCAGCAATGAGTCGCTTGAAAGGATGAAAAACAATCTCGTGATATTGTTCAGCAATCCCGGATCCATTATCTTGAACGCTAATCTCCCAAAAAGAATCTTTTTTAGTGGCAGATATAGTAATTATTGGTGGAGAGAGTTTTTTGTTTTTATAGTGGAGAGCATTTGAAATAAGATTTTGAAAAACAATTTTAAGTTGTTGTGAGTTTCCCAGGACATTAGGCAAATTATCATAAATAACATTTGCGTCAGCCTGAGCAATTGTACCGCTTAAAATATCTATATTATGGTCGATGATATCTTTTAAGCAAATTTCTTCTAATTGGATTTCTTGATTTGCGGATGAATAATCTAGTAAGTTTTTAACAAGAGAGCTTCCATAAGAAGCTGTTTTTAACAATCTTTTCAACAGTACTGATATTTCATCATAATTTTGTTCGTGAAGATTTGCCTCCATCATTGAAGCTGCCAAACTTATATTTCTTAATGGGTCTTGTAAATCATGGGCTGCGCAATGGGCAAAATGGTGTAATTCTTCATTACGTTGTTCAATCAGCATTTTTTTATCTTCAATGCTTTTGAGCATGTGTTTTTCATTCGTTATGTCTGTCACTGTCATAATGACTCCTAAAGGAGAATCACTACTCTTATCTTTAAAGGGAATCGCAGAAGCACGAAATGTTATCTTGCTTCCATTTTTTGTAATCATGGTTATCTCTTCATTTAGGCTCTCTTCACCCTGTAAAGCTTTCAACATAATTGAATTATCATTTGTATAAACTTTACCTGTTTCTTTATCGTAATTCTTTAAGAAGAATTCATACCAAGAATCAAAGGTGCGAGAGCCGTAGAATCCAAGTTTATCAAAAAACTCTTCTCCTTTTTTATTAACAACTTCGAACTCACCTTTTGCATTAATGAATAAAAGAGCCTCTCCCATATTAGCTAATATCGATTGGTAAAAACATTTAGTGCTATTTAGTTTTGTTTCAATTTCTAAGACGGGGGTTAAATCTGTCATTAAAGCTGCCAAAGCTTCTATTTCATTATTTTCATTAAAAATAGGTGTTTTATAGACAGTTGCTCGATATTTTTTCTCATCAAAATAAAAAGTAATAGGGTGTCTTTTTTCTAAAACTTGTTGCTCGCTTTGATAACACTTATCTGTAATATCTTGCGGAAAGAAATCTTCATTTGATTTATTAATAACTTGATCTTGAGTAACATTAAAAAAATTAAGAAAACCTTCATTTACCCATAAATATTTGCCTTTCGTATTTCGCACCCATACGGGTGAAGGGTAGTATTCTAATAAAGAAAGAAAAGAGTTGGTAAGGTTTGTTTTATTAGTGATATTCGTCATCAAAGTATTTTTTATATATTGAAAATTCTAAAATATACTGATTATATTACAATACTAAAAAAATATATATCAATATTTCATTATTTCATTTTTATCGCCGTTTAGTGCTCCATTGTGCAAGATAATTCATTTTCTGCCATAAGATAGGTAAGGCTGTCCAAGTGACAATAAACATGAAAGTCCAGTAGAAGAGCGGATAAAAAATAGCATAACCAAAAAACCGAAAAATATCTTTGTCATGTTTTCTTTCAAGCATTCCCCCAATAAAGAGTTGAAGCAGACTGGTTGTTGCCATAACCATCATCCAAAAAATATTGATAGAGAAGATAGAAGTATCATAGGGGGTAATGATCAACTCAATAATCAAGACAAAGCCATAAGCGGTGTTCCAGAATGTTGACAAACAGGATTCAATGTACATTGGCCACATGCGCCTAAGGTGTCGATTTTTCATTACATCGCTGTGAGCCCGTAAAACTTGCAGCAAACCTTTTGCCCATCTTAGGCGTTGTTTAAAAAAATCTCTAAGAGTATCTGGAACATGCATCCAAACCACAGCGCGCGGCTCATAACGAATATCCCAGTGACGTTTTTCTAGACGCCAGGTGATGTCAATATCTTCAGTGTACATTTCGGGACGAAATGCATTGACATCATAAAGAGCTTCTTTGCGAAAGGCAGCTGCAATACCAGAAACTGTCACAATACGACCCCAGATGCGTTGTGATCTGCGAAGTAAACCAATGATAGAGGTAAATTCAATAACTTGGATGCGTGTTAAAAATGTGTTGGTGTTTTTAACGCGAGGATGACCAGTAACTGCGCCTACACGTGCATGTTGAAAGTGCCAGGTCATGTGATGTAAAAAATCAGGATTAGGTTCTGCGTCCGCATCAAGAACTACAATAATCTCACCATTAGCAACGCTAATAACATCGTTAAGGGCAAGGGCTTTACCTTGATTTGTTATTTTATTTAAAAGACGAAATTTTGTATTCTCAAGGAAAGGTCGAACTTGATCAACGGTATTATCACTTGATCCATCATTGATAATGATAACTTCATAATCAGGGTAGTCTAAACGATTGATAGCTGTAAGAACATGGTGAATCATTTTCCCTTCATTGTAAGCTGGAATAACAATGGTAACTGTTGGTTTATGAGAAGGAAACTTTTCATGATGATGATTTTCCCAACGAATTTTATAGGTGAGTGAAAAGACAGCCCACATTAGGGATGTGACAATGGGATAAAAAGCAACAAAGATAACAAGAGCGTGATAAAAATGCCTAATCATGAGTCTTCTTTTCTGATTGGAATACTTTGAGTTTAGTTTCTGGATCACAAGTAACAATGATAACTTGTTGATGTTTTAAATCATCAAAGTTACCGACAATGTTATATCCAGACCAATCTCTTTCATAATGCCAGACTGCTGGTGTGACCATTTTTCGGGGGCCAAGGGTTCGGTGGATACTCAAGTGATGTATAATCCACGAAATGGTTAAACTAATTAAAAAAATTGCCTCAAGCCCCAATACGATGGCTACTGCTTGATAGACCTGAGAGGGGATATCCTGAAGACGAGTTAACCCATAAGCATAAATCCCCCATCCCCCAATCATTAAGAAGGCATGGGCTAGTATCTGAAATTTGCTAATCTTTGGTCGATACATATCCTCATTTCCTTTTTTTAGCTTGTTAATTAAATGGGTTTCTTTGAACAGAAATTCCTTCTTTAATAATATCTATATTTGGATGATTTTTAACAAAATCATCGGGGTAATAACCAAAATTTCGCACTCCTTTTGATGAAAGTAGACGCATTTGCTCTAATAATATCTCTGAGTCAATGGGTTTATTGTTATCTTTCCAATCAATAGATTGTAATTCAAACAATGTTTTATTTAATCCATTTGGATATGTTTTAACCGCCTCAATGAGTTTTTTGAACCATTCATCAGGATCATCATCATGTCCTTCCATATAAGGCATTGCCATAACAGAAACAAAATCATATGCTTGTAGAAAATCATTCATATTTTGAGCAAACCATTCTTCGCTTTCTGGTTGCAAGACAGGCAAGGCAAAAATACTGCGAGTTGTTTCTATTTTAGGATGATATTTCTTAATAATTTGTATCAATTCGGCACTAAAATCGATTACTGCCTTTGATTTCCATCGTGTCCACCTCTGGAAAAGTTGTTTATCTTGACGAATATCAATAATTGATGCTGGAAAACCAGCTTTTATCTGAGCTGAAACACCGGCGGTTGATGCATCTTCAAAATCTGTCAATACTCCATCATCGTGAAAAGCAATGCCGCCAATAGCGGCATGTGTGGCTAAATCTTCATAAATTTCGCGTATTTTTTGTTTAGCAGGTTCTGAGAAGACCGATGCACGTTTATATTGGTTTGGGCTATCTGTTATTTTTTTTGTGTTGGGGTCGATGCCTTTAACCATTAGATTATCATCTTTAAAATCAAAAGCTGTGAGAGGCATCCAGGCGTAAACAGTAACCCCGCCGCGTGTAAATAACTGCCAAGCTACGCGACTAAATAAATCACATTTTATAGGTAAATGTCGATTGGGAAAATAAAGTTCCTTAGCATAACCTTTGGCTTCAGGGTCTGCATAAGCTTGAAGAAAAACAGTGTTTATATTATACTTTTTTATTCGCTCTAAAAGAACGCTAAGGTTTTTTTCACGTTGTGTAGGGTCAGGGTCGTAGATATAGTCCATATCAACGCGAATAGAGCGCAAGAGGTTAGGAGATTTTGGTTTACGTATGGCACGTATATCTGCCACAAAATCAGACAAGTTTCTTGATCTTACATAATAATAACGTCCAACCGTTGAAAGATCATGTACAGAATTCCCTTGTTCATCAAGCGTAATAGTATAGGCCATTTTATTTTTCTGAGCTAACCGAATGGTATCAGCATTATAACGTCCATATGGCCAAACCATAATTCTAGGTGCTTTGCCCAATTTTTTTTTCAAAAGAGCGACGTTTTTCCCCAAATCATCATCAATACGTAATTCATATTCTGCCTGCGTTTCATAGCGATTCTTATCAGGGAAATATTGTCGTGTTGTATACGCAGCTTGTTGACTTCCTTGAGGATTTCCGATTACAGAGTGGTGATGATCGTATGAATGAGACGCAATTTCAACCAAGCCAGAAGCGTTCATTTCACGTATTTCTTCCCAGGTTAAGAAATTGTCCCGATTGATTAAGCTGTCACCATAAGAAACTTTGTTAGGGGCTTTTGTTTCAATCCACTTGCCAACAATTGCTAGAATAGCAGGAAAGTTATAAGCCTTTAATAAGGGGTAGATAACCCGATAAAAAGATTCATACCCATCATCAAAGGTAAGAAGAATGGCATTTTCAGGGAGCGCTTTTTTGCCTTTTTGGGCAGCCAAAATATCATCTAGGCTGACAGAGTGATAATTGTTTTCTTTAAGCCATTGAAACTGCATTGCAATTTCATCGCGTGTAATTGTATCAATAAATGATTGAGAATCTAGTTCCTTACAATCATGATAAGAAAGGCTGATAAAGGTATCTTGTGCGTTAATAGGCAAACAAATATACATATAAATAAGAATAAAGCAGTGTTTAAACATCACAATTCCAAAGCTAAATTACTTTAGATATAAAAATATCACAAAAATTATAATAAATACAATGAATTGAATTGGTAAGAAATTCTTAACTATTGCATCGGTATTGTTAAGTTAAATTAAATTAAAATTTTAGTGCAAATGAGTTTTTTACCCTATCTCTTCTGTAGTGTTTTACAATCGCATGCGGCTGAAAATTCCGTAGAGCACAAGCATGCGATTGCTGTTGCAAGAGAAGGAAATCCTGCAAAGGGATTGCAGATTATGGAAAAACTAGCAGATCAAGATGGTTGGTATGATTCGCTTATTTATGATTACATAGTTCTGTTAACCTGGGCTAAAAGAGATTTAGAAGCCTATAATTTATTTCTAAGCAAAGTTAATCAAGAAGCAGCACCGGCTTATGTTATCGAAGTGATGGCTAAAGCTTGTCGAAATTTAAAGTTATTTTCTAAATCACAACAATTCTATCGGCTGCTTCAGCAAAAAGAGCCTCATAATCCTGATATTCCAGTTGGTCTTGCCTCTATTCAGATTGATATGGGCAAACCTTATGAAGCGATTCTTATTCTTTCAGAAGCAGAAAAGACATTTTCTGGACATTTAGATCTTTATTTGATTTTTGGAAAGGCGTATTACAGCGTTGGATTATATGTTGATGCATTGCGTTATTATAATAAAGCACTGACTATTAACGCTCAACATCACGATGCAATTCAAGGGCAAGCACTATGTTTAAGCCATATCAAAAGCCCTTTTGAGGCTTTAGAAAAAACACAAAAACACCCAAAAGATTTTTCAAAAGAACAAATTAAAGATATGGAAGCTGTGCGTGGCGCAACACTTATCAATTGGGGGAAAATCGATCGTGATAACATTGAAACGTTTAAAGACCGGTATGTTTATTTAGATCGCGCTATCGCTGATATTAAACAACAAATGGAAAATACATCTGATGAAAATAGAAAACATAATCTACAGCTTGATTTAATTGTTGCTTATGCATTTCGGCTTCGTCATCGCGATGTCGTTTATGAATATGAACAAATGTTAGCCAAGGGAAAGACAAATAAAGATTTTCCAATTTATGTCTTAGAAGGAATAGCGGATGCGTTTTTAACTCTGCGCCATCCAGAAAAAGCAAGAGAACTTTTTAAATATATTTTAGAAAACGACTTTAAAAATCCGAAAGCCATTGAAGGGTATTTTTTTTCAACACTCGAATGTAACAAACCAGAAGTTGCTTTTGCTTTTATTAAAGCGAATAGGGATTATTTTAGAGAATGGATTCCTCTTATAGATAGTCGGTATCCTAATAGTAGTAAATTGTTGACGGAAGAATTGTATTACAATTCATTTTCATTAGTTAATTTATTGAGTGAAGCTGATGAAAAAACCCAAGAAGCGATTCAAATAATGCCTTTGGATTCTTCAATGCGTAATCTTCGAGGAAATGTTCTTCAGATGCGAGGACTATCAAGAGCCGCTGAAAAAGAATACGATATTGGTCTGACGAATGATCCAAAAAACATTGAACTTCAGCTGAGTAAAGCTAGAGCCCATTTAAATTTAAATGAACCTGAAAAAGCCGAAGAAATAATGAAAAAGGTTGAAAAAGATTATCCAGAAAGTCTTAATCTCAAGCGATTTAAACGGGAATGGAAAAGTTATAATGCACCTGAGCTTGTCAGTGATAATGTTTTTGAAACAGGTGGTGCAGGAAATACAGGTAAGTACAGTTTTACATCAGACAATCGACTTTATTCTCAAACCTTTGCAAATCATTACCGTGCTTTTGGTAGTGCTTTTTATCAATGGGGTACCTTTTTAGAAGGAACGTTAAATAGAACATTAGAAGGGGCAGGGCTTGAATACCGAAATCGAGATGTGCGTCTTTTAGGAGAAATTAATGCATCTCAATGGGGGCGCTCTCGTATCGGTGCCTCTTTAGAAGCAGCGTATCAGCCACACGATAGTTTTAAAATGACAGCTCAAGCAGATATTAATAGTCGTCAAACACCGGGACGAGCTATTATGAATAACATCACTTCTAATTATTACAATTTGGGATTTGGTTACTATAAAAATGAATCGTTTGAGGCTGGTTTATCTGTTTATGATCAAACTTTTTCAGACGATAATAATTGGATAGGCAGCAGTGGATTTGTAAAAAGAAGGGTAATAGAAAAGCCTCGGCATACTCTTGATTTAAGATTAAATTTAGGTGCTCGTTGGTCAAAAACGAATAATGTACCTTATTATAGTCCCTATCAAGATAAGTACATTTCTCTTGCTCCTGTTTTTACTCAATCACTTTATGAAAGATATGAGAAGTCTTTTAGTCATATCATTACACCGGAGGTTGGTAATTATTGGGAAAAAGGATATGGTAACCGTCTTACCTTTGGAATTTCTTATGAACATCGTTGGAAATGTCAAAATTGGTATGAAATTGGATATGGAATCGCGCGGCGGCGCAATTATTATGACGGCCAAAAGCAATATACAACCGCATTTTTGTTAAACTTGAATATAAAGTTTTAAGCTTTTGATGAATAGATTAAATTGATGATGAAGGCCTTCTGAAAAAATGTATCTGTAAACTATTAACTTAAAAACTTGGCTCTAAGGGCGTGAGTTTTTTAGAGTCATAAGTTTTCAACCAAATTACTTTGAAAAAACCAGTTTTTCTTAAAGTATTCGTAAAGAAAAATGATCATTTTTTTAAAGGCATAATGCTGATATTTTCATATTTCTTCGGCGTAACCTATTGAAGGAAAGTTATTCAGTGGAATATTCACTTGAATTTTTTTGCTAAAATCCATAAATTCTGCTTATATACTCGAAAAAGCTGTATAGATGAGTTTTTTATGCCTATATATATTTAGGGCATAGTCAGCTAAGTATAGATTATTAATTACCTGCCTGAAAAAGGGAAAGGAAATCAGAGTCAGTGGATATTATAAAAAAAATTGAAGACCTTATTGAAAAACCCCTTGATGATAAAGGGTATAGTATTGTTCGACTTTTGCTTTCGGGAAATACACGACGTACATTACAAATAATGATCGACAGATTAGATAATGTTCCAGTAAATGTTGATGACTGCGCGACAGTAAGTCGCACTGTTTCTGTTTTGCTTGATCAATATAATCCCATTGAAGGTGCTTATGTTTTAGAAGTTTCTTCTCCTGGCCTTGACCGACCATTGGTTAAATTAAAAGATTATATCCGATTTCTAGGTGAAGATGTCGTGGTAAAGACGCACACAGCCATCGATAATCGCAAAACTTTCATTGGCCAGCTTGAATCAGCCACTGAAACTGAAGTAACCTTAATATTAAAAAATGAAGCAAAACACGAGAATTTACAGGTAACCATTCCATTCTCAGACATTAAGTCAACACGCTTGCATATAAATTTTGACAGTCATAACTGATCAGGGGATAACAACAGTGACCACAAGGAAAATTAAGACCGTAGATCATATTAGCCACTTGCCTCGTCATGAGCTTTTACAGGTTGCCGATGCTGTTGCTCGTGAAAAAAGCATTGACCGTGAAGAGGTGCTAAATGCTATGGAACAAGCTATTCAAAAAGCTGCCAAAGCAAAGTATGGATATGAAAATGACATTCGCGCCATTGTAAATCGTAATACGGGTGAGGTGTCAATTCTAAAAAATCTCACTGTTGTTGATGTTGTTGAAGATCCACATACCCAGATTTCCTTAGAAGAGGCAAAGCATAAGGTAACTGAAGTAGAAGTTGAAGATGTTTTAGAAGAACGTCTTCCACCAGTAGAATTTGGCCGAGTAGCAGCGCAAAGCGCCCGCCAAGTTATCTTCCAAAAGGTTCGTGATGCAGAACGGGCTCGTCAGTATGAAGAATTTAAAGATCGTACGGGGCAAATTATCAGTGGAGTTGTCAAGCGAGTTGAGTTTGGTAATGTCATTGTTGATTTGAGTCGTGCTGAAGGTATTTTACGTCGGGATGATATTATTCAGCGTGAAACATTTCGTTCGGGCGATCGTATTCGTGCCTATATAGCAGAAGTTCGTCCCGATGCACGTGGCCCAATTGTTGCTTTATCGCGTACGCATCCACAATTTATGGCGCGTTTGTTTGAACAAGAAGTCCCTGAGATTTATGATGGTATTATTGAAGTGAAGTCGGTTGCTCGTGATCCTGGAAGCCGTGCAAAACTTGCGGTATATACAAATGATGCGGCTATCGACCCTGTTGGTGCATGTGTGGGGATGCGTGGTGCACGTGTTCAAGCTGTGGTAACAGAACTACAGGGCGAAAAAGTTGACATTGTTTTATGGTCAGCTAATCCTGCAACATTTGTAGTGAATGCACTTGCTCCTGCTGAAGTTGTGAAGGTAGTGTTGGATGAAGAGAGTCATCGTGTTGATGTTGTGGTTGGTGAAGATCAACTGAGTCTTGCTATTGGTCGACGTGGTCAAAATGTACGCCTTGCATCACACTTAACAGGTTGGAATATTGATGTTTTGACTGAATCACAAGAAGTAAGTCGACGTACTGAAGAATATGCGTCACGCACGCAGTTATTCATGGATTCTTTAGATGTAGATGAAATGATAGCCCAACTTCTTGCAGCAGAAGGGTTTAGCACCGTTGAAGAACTTATTATGGCTCCCCAAAATGAGCTTACTTCCATCGAAGGATTTGATGAAGATGTTGTGCATGAACTGCAGACAAGGGCTGTAACTTATCTGGAAACAAGATCACATGATTTATTATCAGCTGCAGAAGAGCTGGGGGCAAGCCCACAAATTATGACAGTCCAGGGTGTTACTCCTGAAATGTTTATGAAATTAGCAGAAAATGGAGTCAAGACGCTTGATGATTTTGCTGACCTTGCTGGTGATGAACTTGTTGAAATGCTTGGAAATTCAATGTTAAGTATTGATGTGGCAAATGAAATGATTATGGCGGCTCGTGCTCATTGGTTTGAAGATGAGAAATAAATCCAATGGAAATTGGGGCTCCCTACTTTTGTGATAATGAAAAGGTAAATAGAACGTAATGACTGAAGAATCAAAACAAACTGAAAAAAAGACACTCACGCTCAGTTTAAAACCTGAGACAAAAAAAGCGAATGATTCTGAACAAGTTCGGCAGAGCTTTTCTCATGGTCGCAGTAAAACTGTTGCTGTTGAAGTAAAGCGTAAGCGCGTTCATTCCTCTGATTCAAGATCTCAAGGAGGCAGCAAAGGCCAATCTGGAAAGTTAACTGAAGGTGAGCTTGGCGCACGGATGCGTGCTTTGCAAGAAGCACTTAAGAATCAGTCTCAAAATTCTGGGGAAGGTGGCCTTAATGAACAAGAAATAGCGATTCGACGATCAGAAGAAGCAAGAAAACGGCTTGAAGACGATCGTATACGTCAGCTTGAAGATGAACGCAATGCTGAAGCAGAAAAGTTAAGCCAAACCCAAGAAGTTGTTGAGCCAGTTCAAAAAGCAGAAGAGCCTACAAAAAAGAAATCAGAGCCTGAACCTATATCTCAAATTTCACTTGATGAAATGCCTTTAAAATCAATGGGTGAGACACAGCGACCTGTTCATAAACAACAACATCCACGCGCTATTGACGATGATGAAGATGATGTGAACAAAAAACGTGTTTCTTCTTCTGTAAAGACAGAAACTAAAAAACTGGCACCTGCCGTACCACGTCGAGATGCAGAGGCGCCCCGCAAACTGAATCGCAATGTGATTTCACGAGCCTTAAGTGGTGTTGAAGAGCGTAGTCGGTCGATGGCAGCGTTAAAACGTGCACGCCAAAAACAAAAGTTTGCCGGACAAGCTGCTGCTGAAAGCGTTAAAATTATTCGTGAAGTCATTATCCCTGAATTTATTACAGTGGGTGAACTCGCTAACCGTATGGCGGTTCGATCTGGTGACGTTGTTAAGGCATTGATGAAGCTTGGGATGATGGTGACGATTAATCAATCGATTGATGCGGACACTGCTGAACTTATTTGTACGGAATTTGGTCATACACCTAAGCGAGTTTCCGAATCTGATGTGGAAACAGGTTTGAAAGGGGCTGAAGATACAGCAGAAACTCTTTTCCACCGTGCACCTGTTGTTACCGTTATGGGACACGTGGATCATGGGAAAACATCATTACTAGATGCACTTCGGAAAACAAATGTTGTTTCTGGAGAAGCCGGCGGTATCACACAACATATTGGGGCTTATCAAGTAAGCTTGCCTCAAGGTCAAAAGATTACTTTTATTGATACACCAGGTCACGCTGCATTTACTGAAATGCGAGCACGTGGAGCGAATGTAACGGATATTGTTGTGCTGGTTGTAGCGGCTGATGATGGTATTATGGAACAAACAAAAGAAGCCATTAATCATGCTAAAGCGGCCAATGTGCCTATCATCGTGGCGATCAATAAAATTGATAAACCTGATGCAAACCCTGAACGTGTACGTAGTGAATTATTACAAAGTGGTATCGTCACCGAAGAATTTGGTGGAGATGTGATGTGCGTTGAAGTTTCTGCAAAACAAGGGCTGAATTTAGATAAGCTAGAAGAAGCAATTTTGTTGCAAGCTGAAGTTCTTGAACTTAAAGCGAATCCTGGACGGGATGCAGAAGGTGTTGTAGTTGAAGCAAAAGTTGACCGTGGCCGTGGTACAGTGGCTACCATTTTGATTCAAAGAGGAACTTTAAGAGTTGGTGACATCTTTGTTGCTGGCACTGAAATGGGTCGTGTTCGTGCTCTTGTTAATGATCAAGGTAAAAAAATTGATTATGCAACTCCTGCAATGCCTGTTGAAATTTTAGGTTTTAACGGTGTACCTTCAGCCGGTGATGAATTCTTTGTGGTTGACACAGAAGCGCGGGCTCGCGAAGTTGCTGAATTCCGTTCGCGCCGTGAACGTGACGCAAAAGCAGCGGCTTCGGCACGTAGTTCTATGGAACAAATGATGTCTCGTATTGCTGCAGGTGAAACTAAAGAACTAGGTGTAGTTATCAAAACCGACGTTCAAGGTTCTTTAGAAGCGATTGCGCAAAGCTTAGATAAGCTTTCTACAGAAGAGGTCAGTGTACGTGTTCTTCATGCTGCTGTTGGTGGTATCAACGAAAGTGACATTGTTTTGGCTCGCGCTTCTGCCGGTGTTGTTATTGGGTTTAATGTTCGTGCTAACCCACAAGCACGTGATCTAGCACGCCGTGATGGTGTTGACATTCGTTATTACTCAATCATTTATGATGTGATTGACGATATGAAAGCGGCAATGTCTGGTATGCTAGCGCCTACATTGCGTGAACGCTATCTTGGAGCTGCTGAAATTCGTGAAGTCTTTAGCAATAGCAAAGTAGGTAAAGTTGCTGGCTGTTATATTACGGATGGAATGGTTCGTCGCGGTGCCAAAGTGCGATTGCTGCGTGATAATGTGGTTATTCATGAAGGAACGCTGAAGACATTGCGTCGCTTTAAAGAAGAAGTACGTGAAGTTAAAGAATCATATGAATGTGGTATGGCTTTTGAAAATTACAATGACATTCGTCAAAGCGATGTTATTGAGTGTTATGAAATTGAATCAGTGGCGCGTCAGCTCTAATGAAAAAATCATCAACACCACCACTTAACTTGGTGTCTAAGGCACCAAGTCACCGTCAGCTTAGGGTTAGCGAAGAAATCCGCCAGATTTTATCTACTATTGTTGCTAGAGGTGATTTTTTTACGCCAGAGCTGAGAGAAATTTCAATTACAATTACCCAAGTGACAGTGTCACCCGATTTGCGAAATGCACTGATTTTGTTCATGCCCTTAGGTGGAAAAGAGCAAGACGGAATCTTAAAGCGTCTTAAGAAATATCGAAATGAGCTACGTTACTTGTTATCTAAAGAGATAACTTTGCGCTACGTTCCTAATCTTAAATTTGCAATTGATAACTCTATTGAAGAAGCAGAAAAAATGGGGCTATTATTCGCAAAACTTAATAAATCAAGTAATGATTCAGAAGAAGAATAAACTTTACCAAAAATCTATTCTCATTCTGTAATTATCTAGACTAATAAAAATGCATGCTGGTTTTAGTTTGTAGCATGCTATTTAACGCTTCTGAAATAGTCTATATGTTTTTCTTTTCTCTTTCTTCTGCCTTCAATTCTTTCTTAGAAAGTTTTCCAATCATTGTTTTTGGCAAAGTTTCCCGAAATTCAATATATTTAGGGATTTCAATTGGTGACAATTTATCATGGAGAAAAGTGGATAATTCATCTGCTGTTAAAACTTGATCTACTTTTAGTTTAACAAATGCTTTTACAGTTTCGCCGCGCTTTTCATCGTACACACCAATCACGGTTACTTCTTCAATAGCAGGGTGTTTATAAATAGCTTCTTCAATCATGCGAGGATAAACATTAAAGCCACTGCAAATAATAACATCTTTGATACGATCCACTAAGAAAGTGTATCCATCTTCATCCATATAACCAATATCACCGGTTAGGAAAAATCCATCAGCAAAAGATTTTTTCGTTTCTTCTGGATGATTCCAGTATCCCAGCATAACCTGTGGACCTTTGATGGCAATTTGACCTTTTTCACCCAAGGAAACTTCCTTAGTTGGATCTTCTAATGAGACAACTCGTACAATTGTTTGTGGGAAAGGAATACCAATGGAGTTTTCTTTGCTCATGCCATTCATTGGATTTGATGTTGCGGCGGGTGATGTTTCACTAAGTCCATAGGCTTCTACCAAGTGACAACCTGTTAAGGATTCAAAATCTTGTTTAATTTTTAATGGAAGTGCAGCGCCCCCGGACAAACACATCTTGAGTGAAGAAAGATTAAAATCACTTACTTCTGGATGATTGTTAATCATGGCGTAGATCGTTGGAACGGCTGGGAAAAAGGTAACTTTGTGTTTGTTGATTAAATCCATGGCTTCATGAACACTAAATCGGGGGAACATCATGATAATTTCCGCACCAACTTTAACTGCTAACGTCATTACGGCGGTCATAGCAAAAACATGGAATAAAGGCAGTGCTGCTAAAATTTTCTCTTTACCAAATGTTGTGCCCGAAAACCACAGGCTAGCTTGAATAGCATTGCAATAGACATTGCTATGAGTTAGCATCGCCCCTTTAGGTATACCAGTCGTGCCGCCTGTATATTGAAATAGCGCAATATCTTTTGTAGGGTCAATGGGCACAGGAATATATTTTCCATCATTAGCCATCAAAACATCATAATTAATGATTTGATTATCATATTGAACATGTGCCCTATCTTTAACGCGAAGAATTGAAAAAAGGAGGGCTTTAAAAAAAGGTAAAGCCTTACTAACAGAACAAATAACCAATTTTTTAAGGCATGTTGTTTCTAGCATTGGCTTTAGTTTTTGGTAAAATATATCAAGATCCAACGTTATCATAATCTCTGTGGCTGAATCATTTATTTGATGAGTGACTTCATCGTGCGTATAGAGAGGATTAAAGTTAACAACGATTCCGCCTGCTTGGACGATAGCAAAATACATGACAACATAATAATGGGCATTGGGCATAAATAAACCCACACGCGTGCCTTTTTTTACCCCTATAGCTTGTAATCCTTTCGTGGCACGATCCACTAAGTTGGCCATTTGGCCATATGTAAATTTTTTACCTAGAAAATCAACGCAACTATTATCTGGAAGCTTTTTCGCTGTTTCTTGTAGAAGTTCAAAAAGAGGTTTAGAGGTGATAGGGGCATCCCAATTAATTTCTTTTGGGTAAGAATGTAACCAGGGATAATCATTTGTTTTTTCTGACTGACTGACAGAAGAAGATGCTTTTTTGGCAGTGGACGTTGTTGTAGCAGGTTTTGCAGCTGTTTTTTTCACAGTAGACGTTGTTGTAGCAGGTTTTGTAGTTGCTTTTTTTACAGTAGTTTTTGCAGTCTGCGTTTTGGTCGCAGCAGCTTTTGGTTTTACTGTTGGCTTTGGCTTGCCAGTCTTTGCTGCTGTGATAGTTTTATTTTCTTCGTCCATAACAATATTTTTTCATAGGGGGGTAACTCTGTTTATAGAGTAACATGAAAAATTTGAATAAAAACCTAAATGTTTCATTTTTAGTCAAATTTTTCTATATATTTCATGCGTCAGAAAACAGCACAAAAGGTAATTTTAAATAATAAATTGGAGCGGGCGAAGGGATTCGAACCCTCGACACCAACCTTGGCAAGGTTGTACTCTACCCCTGAGCTACGCCCGCATAAGAATAGATTTTCATCTACTTTTTTACTCAGTTGATGACTCTTTTGCAAGACATTTTTTTATTTTTTTATTTTTCTGATTTAATTCTTGAAGTTAGGTGTAAAAATAGTCATATATTCATTATCATTTACACAGGTTATTTATCTAACTACCAATAACAACTAACTTTTAAAAAAGAATGCTTACAAAACCAACAAATATAATACCGACGCATCAATTACCCACAGAAATTCCTTTAATTCTAGTGCGTGGTGCTGTGTTGATGCCTAAAGCATATCTTCCGCTGCCTCTTTTTGATAATGTCCCGCTTTCTCTTGTTAATGAAAGCTTAAAAGAGAAAAAGTTGATAGGGCTCATTCAACCTACAGCGTCGATTAAAGAAACGGCTGACTTTGATGGTCTAACGTTATTTTCAATTGGTACGCTAGCGCAAATTGTTGAAATAAACGAAATTTCTAATAATAAGATGATTGTGACATTGGAAGGGATTTGTCGATTTCGCTTGTTGGATAAACAAGAAACCGATGATGGCTATCCTATTGGAAAAGTGTGTTATGATCAATTCTCAGGAGATTTGATTGAAGAAAATGATTTCATGCTAGACCGCGATCGGTTGATTGGTCTTTTGAAACCCTACTTTAATCGATTAGACATTAATATTAATTTTGACGAGATTAGTAAAACATCTAATCAAAAATTAATCACTGCTCTGACAATGGCTTGCCCGTTTCATCCGTCGGAAAAGCAAATTTTGCTGGAAACAGAAAATTTAAAGGAGCAGTCACAGTTGATTACAACTTTGATTGAAATGACGTCATATTCAGAGCACAATGAAACTATCACCTATCATTAAACAGAAAAGATACTTTTATCATGAAGCCATCTATTGATCCAAAACTTCTTGAAATTCTGGTTTGCCCATTAACAAAAACACGACTAACCTATGATAGGGAAAATAATCAACTTATTAGTGAGGCAGCTGGTCTTGCCTATCCTATTGAAAATGGAATTCCGATTATGTTGATTGATGAGGCCAAAATCCTTGATGAGGAAAAAGCTGAAAAATATCGACATTTTCTAACTGGTGAATAGAGTCATCTGACACTTTTTGTTATATTATTCAAGATATAATTAATAAGAGCGCAAATGTCAGCGCATTGACGAGGCTGCTGTAGTGGTTGGCATCTCTCTAGACAATCTAACAGTGAAAGTAAATTCAACAGGTGTACGCTGGTTTGCCAGCTTTTTGGTAGCTTATAACCATTAGACTCTAATCCATGCAAAAAAGATTCTTGAAAATTGATAGGCATTTGATGTGCATACCGCAACATGTTGGCAACATCCCACAAGGATGATCCTGAAAAAGAAAATTCCCAATCCATAATACCTGCGATTTTCCATTCTCCTTGTTTTTTTATAACTAAGATGTTGGCTGGGTCATAATCTGCATGAACGAGAGAATTATTAGTAATATTTGGGAAAAAAGAGCGATACTCGTCAAAAACAAATTTAATTTTTGAAATAAAATCTTTACTGAGAATTTCCATCACCGTTGGATGCATCAGGCAATTTTGGAAAAATGAACTATAAGTTTCTGTCGATGATAAAGGAACGATATTCAAATCTTTATCGAATAATCCAGGGGCAGAAAAATGGTGGCTATGGATTTTAGCAAGTATCATCCCAACATTTTCCATAATTCTTTTTATATTATAAGGTCTAGTGCTTAATAATAAATCGCGTAACGTAATACCTGGAATAAACTTAACAATAGCAAAACGGTACGTCTCATAATCTCCGATAAAGATGATGTTTGGAAGAGGGATCGTTGCACCTAAAAGTTGCCCCAGTTTTTGTTCTCGGTAAGCCGCCTCTTTTTCTTGCAGATAAATTCTTAAAATATAAAGAGGCTCATTGTCTATTTGAATTTTAATATTTAAATTTGCACATCCACCTGAAATCATTTCAACGGAGATAAGTTTTTTTGAAGGAAAGGCAAGCTGTATTATGCCATGCAACGTCGCTGGTAAAAGCTGAAATTGCTGATCTGTTTTTTCCCAATCTTGCTTAAACATAAGTTATAAAAACTCTGATAAACGGATAGTGGCAGATCCTCGAGGTAAAGCCTTTGGTTGGGTAGTATCGGTTGCCCAGCCACTTAAATATACGGCTGTAAAACTTGCTATAATCTCATCTTCTCTTTGATAATGATGTTCATAGTATTCTATTAATCTTTGTAAAAATCGACGCTCTGCTATGCGATTGCTGCGCTCTATCATGACATTGCTGAGACCCATACTCTTTAATTCATGTATGAATATGGTTGCATTATTATAGGTCATCTCAATATGGTCTGTGTCAATTACCGGTAAAGCAAAACCGGCGCGTTGCATGAGAGCTGCTGCATCAGATAATTTCACCATCGGCGCGACTCGTGGAGATATACCCTCGTAAATTTCTTCTTCTATAACCTGAGTGGCGTGACGTAACTGCCATAAAGTGTCTTGACCTAGAAAAACACCTAAAAATAGACCATCAGGAATAAGACATTGTTTTATCTGTTGTAAAAAACCAGGGATATCATTGAAATGGTGCATTTCCATAAAACTAATTACCAAATCAAACTGTGCGTTAGCAAAGGGCAGGAATTCATCATCCAATAGAACGCGAGATGTTTTACCTGTTAGGCTGAATTGCCATATAGTTGCTTTTTTAAAATAATCTGATATATCCACATCGCCTAAAATTAAAATGCGACTAAAATCGCGTTTAATCAATTTCAGACGTGTATTCAATTGTGTTTGAAGGTATTGATAAAGGCGATTTTTTTTTATGACGGTTGAATTAAGACGTGACCGACGTTGCCTTAACAATTGTCGGTCAAAAATCAAAGATGTCGCGACTGTATGTTTAGACACCATGCACTTCTTGAATTTGTTTGCGCATTGTTCTTGATAATGCTAAATAAATGGCCGGCAAAACAAGCAAGGTAAATAATGTGCCGATGGTCATTCCACCAACCATAACCCATCCAATTTGACGATAACTTTCTGAACCAGGCCCTTGTGAGAAGGCAAGAGGAATAGAACCCAAAACCATTGCGAATGTTGTCATTAAAATCGGACGTAACCGTACTTTACTGGCCTGAATAATGGCATCTAATTTGGAATGACCTTCAATGCGCAGCTGATTAGCCACGTCAACCATTAAAATACCATGTTTTGTGATTAATCCAATTAAAGTAACTAATCCAATTTGGCTGTAGACGTTGATTGTTCCGCCATTCACAATACTTAACGTGATAACAGCACTTGCAAGTGAGAGAGGCACACTGAACATAATAATTGCTGGATCCAACCAGCTTTCAAACTGAGCAGCCATAATTAAGTAGATAAACACTAACGCCATCCCAAAAATCATGTACATATTCTGGCTTTCATCCAAGAACCTGCGTGTTTCGCCAGTGAATTCCATACGTGCATCTTGAGGTAGTTCAGCTTTTGTGATGCTTTTTACAAGATCAATCCCCTCTAGCTGTCCAATGCCAGATTGCAGCCTTGCTGTATGACTAATCGCTCGTATGCGGTTGTAACGATAGATTTCAGCAGGGCCAGAGCGTGCTTTAACATCTACCAATTCTGCTAATGGTACCAATGTTGCATTTTTATCATTGGCTTTCATAAAGAGGTTGGTAATATCTTTTGGTGATTGTCTAGCCGAATCCATGACTTCAACTAGCACATCATATAACTTACTTTCGCGTTTAAACGATCCAGCTTTACGACCTCTGACTAACGAGTCAATCGTATCCGCAATGACACCTGGTTCAACTCCTACGCTTGCCGATTTATCACGACGAATGTAAACAGTGAAATCTTCAGTATCGGGATGATCATTTGAAAGCACGGAGGCAATATTTGAATTGCCATATAAGCTATTTGTTAATAAGCGGGACATTTCTTTTAATTCACGGTGAGTTTTGTTCCCGCCAATGATAAATTCAACTAAGTCACTTCTGTCGGATGAACCACTGCTACCTTCAAATTTTACCGAGATACCTGTGATTTTGGCCAGTTTTACTCTAAGTTCAGCTTCAATTTCTGCGGTGGAACGTAGGCGATCTTCTTTTAATTGAATACTTACATCATAAGTAGGGTTATTAATTTGAGTGATCCGACGATCAATTTCTGGAATTGTTCCCAAAACTTCATCCAATTGCGCAACAAATTTATCTGTATATTCCAAAGTTGCTGATTGTGCCGATTGACCATCAATGAAAATTGCGCCTTGGTCTTCTGAAGGAAATAGTTCTTTAGGAAGTCCGTAGTAACTTAACATACCAATAGCCGCTACGGTAATGCCGGCTAAAATTGGTTTGTAAGCTAGTTGCATTATCCAATGAATAGAGGTTTCTCGAATCCTATCGAAAGTAAAAATGGTTATAAGAACGACAGCAGTCGCAGTAACTCCCCCGATAAATCCATAGATCATGTTCCCTAGTGGGTAGGCAACAAGAGCCGCGAAAACACTTAAAACACCGATGACTAGCGGGCGTTTAAACTCAGCGACTTCAAAAGTTTGAATAAGACTGCTTCTTAAAAAATCAGCATAGATAATTTCAAGTTTTTCAAGCCATACATCAGTTGGAACTTTTTCTTTAAGCTTTGACCACCAGTTTGCAGAATTAACGGATAAAACACCGTCTCCTTTTCCAAGTAATCTTGCGCACATCATCGGAGAAAGGGTTAAAGCAACCACGCCAGAAAGTAAGACTGACCCCGCAAGAGTCACAGCAAATTCTGTAAAGTACTTGCCAATGGTTCCTTTTGATAAAGCAATTGGCGCATACACAGCCACCAAAGTCAGGGTCATTGCAACAACAGAAAAGCTAATTTCTCGCACACCTTTTATTGCGGCTGCAAACGGTTTTTCCCCTTTATCAATATAGCGATAAACGTTTTCCAAGACCACAATGGCATCATCAACAACCAATCCAATAGCCATAACCATTGCCATCAGAGTAAATCGATTCAAGCTGAACCCAAGAAGATACATGATAAACAATGTACCAATCAAGGAAACTGGAATGGTCACCAAAGGAATAAGTGAAGCACGCGCTGATCGTAAGAAAAGAAATACAACCAAAACCACAAGAATAGTTGCTTCAAGAATTGTTTGATAAATTCGAGAGACAGATTGTTCAATAAAACGTGTCCGATCCGTACCTAGGCTGAGAACGATTCCTTCAGGTAAGCGTTCTTGAAGAGCAGGCAAAAGTTTTTTAATGTTATGTGCAACATCAATTGGGTTTGCAATGGCCTGCTTCATAATGCCAATGCTAATACCCGTTTTGCCATTGAATCGAGTTTTTGTTTTTTTATCATCTGCTGCAATTTCTGCTTTTCCAAGATCACTTAAATAGACTAAATGGCCGTCTTTTACCGTAATAGGTAAGTCATTAAATTCCTCTGCTGTTTCAATGTCAGCGACCGTGGTGACTAGATATTCTCGATCATTGCTGATCAGTTTACCTGCAGGTTTTTCAATGTTTTGCTGCTTAATAGCTTTGATGACTTCTTCAACCGTAATATTAAAAGCAGATAATTTTACCGGGTCTAACTTAAGGTGCATTTTATAAAGGCCACCCCCTAAAACATCTACCCGAGCAACACCAGATATAGATTCAATATCTTTTTGAATTTCACGCAATGCAAAGTCAGCAAGTTCACTTGCGCCTAATTTATCACTTGTCAATGCCAGGGTCATGATTGCTTTATCATCGGCTTTTGACTTTGTCAAAATAGGTTCGTTCATTTCATGGGGAAGTTTATCTTTTAATTTATTCAAGCGATCCCGAATGTCATTAGCCGCGTCTTCTACGCGTCGGCCGGGTCTAAATTCAACAACGACTTTGCTATCATCAACCGTACTTGTTGATGAAACAGAAATAATCCCTTCAATACCTGCAACTGATTCTTCAATAACACGTGTGACTTGAGCCTCGATAATTTCAGGCGCTGCACCTTGTAAAGTAGCCTCAATGGTAATATAAGGCCGTTCGACCGTTGGATATTGTTGTAGCGATAATCGACTTCCCCCCACAATTCCGACCAACACTAAGACAATTGTCATAACCCATGAAAAAACGGGGCGTTGGATGCAAATTTCAGATAGCTTCATGGACGATTACCTTACTCTTTATTTCTTGAAAATAAATTTTTAATTGAATCAAGTGCTTTTTGAACTTTGCTTTTGTCTTCTGTTTTAGGTTCTTGGGCTACTTCTATAGGAGCAGGTGTCGGTGTTTCCGAGGCTTTTGGTGCCTCTTTGGATGATGCCGCAGGCGTTAGTACAGCGGGTGTTGCTACTGCAGGTGCCGGGGTTTTGGTTTCGCTTTTTGGTGATTCAACGGCTGTTGCGCCTTCTTCTTTAAGGGCAGCTTCTATCAATTCGAGGTTGATGATATTCACATTTGTACCCTCACCCAGTTTGATTTGACCGGCAATTACAACCAGCTCATCAACACGTAAACCTTGAATAATTTCAACTTTTCCTTTTTCACGAGTGCCTGTAATAACTCGACGACGTCCCGCTTTTCCATTTTTGACGACCCATACAAATTCTCGTTCGCCATCTCGTGTAACAGCAGATTCAGGAACCACAATTGTATTGCCTTTTTCGCCAACGATAAGACTGATATTAGCAAACATACCTGCGCGCAATCGGCCATTTTCATTAGGAGTTGTTGCACGTAATGACAAGCTATGACTGACCGTATCTAAACTTGCATCAACAGAAGCTACAGTTGCCATGATTAGTTCATCAGGAAATCCATCTAGTTTTATTTCAGCTGTTTGACCAACGCCAACATCATGGACGTTTTGTTCTGGAACTTTAAAGTCTATTTTGATAGGCGTATTATCTACCAGTTTAACGATATCTTGAGCTGCTTGAACATAAGCACCTACACTAATATCAATGAGACCAATATTTCCAGAAAAAGGGGCAATAATTGTTGATTTTTCTAATTGAGAGTGGGCTTTTTCTAATTTTGCTTGAGCAATGGCTAATGCGGCTTTTGTTTCGTCAAATCTTTTGACACTTTCAATATTTTGATTTCTCAGTTTAGTGATACGATCGTGATCTGCTTGAGCTCTAATAAGTTCGGCTTCTGCTAAATTGACTTCGGCAATTAGATCTGAATTTTCAAACTGAACCAAGACATCCCCTTTGTTTATAGCTTCACCTTCTGTGAAAGTGATTTCTGAAATGCGACCAGCCATTTCTGAACGCAGCATCACCTCTTCATTAGCGCGTAATTTACCAACGGTGACAATTCTTTTTGACATTGTTTCCAAGCCAACGCGAATAGCTTCAATATCAACAACACGTTCTCCTGCGCCATTGCGATCTTGCTTTAACTCAAGGATTGTTAAGCAGGCATCTTTAATGACAGGTCGTACCCAAGGGGTGAGTACTTTGCCGAAAACCCATAAGGCCAAGACGCCTACAAAGACTCCTCCAATAATAAAAGGAATCTTATCTTTGGAAATTTTGGAAAAGAGATCTGGTAGCTGCATATCGATATCACTTTAATCTTGCCATTAATATTGATGTTACATAAAGAAAGTTAAATTTTTGTAATTTTTTTATTGATTATTAGATTTACTTATCAAATAAACATCATAATTATCATCTGGGGTATCTTTGGCAATTTTTCAAGGAAAAAGTTATATTTTTTTAACTTTTAACACAATATTTTCAAAAATATGCTGAAAAAGATCTTTTTTTTCGAAAATGTTAATAAGAAAAAATCAACTAAACTTTTATTATTATTTAGGGCATAATTTATAATGTGACCATAATATAATGGTGAAGAATTTAGAGCTAGGAAAAGAAAATGGGGTTAGAACTAAAAAATCTGGTAGAAAAGCTTAACCCTTGCTGTAAAAAATCGTTGGAAGCAGCCGCCGCATTGTGTGTGCAAAAAACAAATTATAATGTTGAGCTTGAGCATTTTATTTATAGACTTCTTCAGCAACCCGATTGTGATGTTGATCTTATTTTACGTTACTATGAAATTGATAAAGATTCAGTTCAACAACATCTCCTAACCACGATTGATAAATTTAAAAACGGTTGTACGACAGCGCCTACTTTATCACCTAATATTATTCTTTTATTAGAAAAATCATGGATGATTACATCTATTCAATTGAGTCAACAAAAAATTCGCTCTGCAGCCATGCTCTTAGGAATCATTGATACAGATGCGTTACGTGGAATTCTTCTGGAAAGTTGTCCGTTAATTTTGCGCATTCCACGCCATACACTGCACGAAGATTTGGTGGAACTTATCCGCGTTAGCCCAGAAAATAAATATGTTACTTCTGTTGTTCCTTTAACTGAACCACTAACAACTGGATTTTCAACCCCTGCCATTCCAACCGGGGAAGCATTAAAAAAATATGCACTTAATCTTACAAATTTAGCACAGCAAGGCAAACTTGATCCTGTTTCTGGACGTGATAAAGAAGTCCATCAAATTATTGATGTTTTATCTCGTAAAAAACAAAATAATCCAATTTTAGTAGGTGATGCAGGTGTTGGTAAAACGGCTATTGTTGAAGGATTGGCTCAGAAGATTATTGCCGGTGAAGTGCCGCCTGCCTTGCAAAAAACCCAAATATACACGCTTGATTTGGGATTGCTACAAGCAGGCGCAAGTGCAAGAGGAGATTTTGAAGAAAGATTAAAAAGTGTTTTAGAAGATATTAAGCAGGCATCCAACCCGATTATTTTGTTCATTGATGAAGCACATACATTAATTGGTGCAGGTGGCAATCAAGGAACTAACGATGCGGCTAATCTTTTAAAACCAAGTTTGGCACGAGGTGAATTGCGAACCATTGCAGCAACAACTTGGCCAGAATATAAACGATATATTGAAAAAGATGCAGCTCTTAATCGACGATTTGAGTTAATAAAGATTGATGAACCCACAGTAGAAACAGCCACGATGATGTTACGTCGGCTGGCGAGTAACCTTGAAAAACATCACGATGTTCAAGTGCTTGATGAAGCCGTCCAAGCAGCTGTTACTCTTTCTAAACGATTTTTGCCCCATAGACGCTTGCCGGATAAAGCTATTAATTTGTTAGATACTGCTTGTGCGCGGGTTTCACTTGCTCATAAAGCAACCCCACCTGTTATTGATGAATTAAATAATGAGCTACAATTGTTGCAGATTGAAGCCTCTATGCTTCAACGTGAAGCAAAAAAATCAGATCGTCATACCACGCGCCTCAATGAAATTGCGTTTCGTATTGAAAACTTGATCTTGAAAATAAAAGATGCTGAAACTTTGTGGCAGCAAGTTCGATTGTTGATTGATAAAATTAAAGATTTACATACACAATTATTTTTGAATGATGCAGCACCAATTGATACCATATTAGTGAGCGAACTAAATCATCTAGAAGACACCACAAAAAAACTTTGTAAACAGTTAAATCTTTCTATTGTTGTTGATCGTGATTGTATTGCCCAAATTCTATCTGGATGGACGGGTATTCCGGCAAACACGATGTTATCTGTACAAGATGGATTAAATTTTGAATCTATCTATAGTCATCTCAGCTCAAAGATCATTGGGCAAAACCAAGCCTTAAAGCAGCTATCACAGGCAGTTTTAACATACCGTACAGGTCTTGCTGATCCTAGCAAACCAATGGGGGTTTTTTTGCTCGTAGGGCCAAGTGGCGTTGGTAAAACGGAAACGGCTCAAGCACTTGCGACATTTTTATCAGGTAATAGAGATGCTTTAATTCGCTTTAACATGTCAGAATTTCAAGAATCTCATTCTGTTGCATCGTTGAAGGGCGCTCCTCCCGGATACGTTGGTTATGGCAAGGGAGGTTTGTTAACAGAGGCTGTTCGTCGTAATCCTTATAGTGTTATTTTATTAGATGAAATCGAAAAAGCCCACATAGATGTTGCTAACTTATTTTATCAAGTTTTTGATAAGGGAATGATGGAAGATGGTGAAGGGGTTGCGGTTGATTTTCGTAATACATTGATTATTTTAACGTCAAACTTGGGTTCTGATCTGATTGAAGATATTACTGCTGAAACACCTATTGATGACACCGTTCTTGATTCTCTTCATCGTGTTCTCTCAATGCATTTTAGCACCGCATTGATGGCACGTCTCAGTGTTATTCCGTATTATTCACTGACGACAGCCCATCTTACGCAAATTGCGCATCTTAAATTAGATGAAATACGGGAACGCCTTTTGCAACAACATCAGGCAATTTTGCATACAACAAACGATGATGTGTCGGCAATTTTGAATCGCCTTAGCCATCAAATGCAAGGCGCAAGGTCAATTGATCGTGTGCTTACAACGGATGTCTTGCCACAACTTTCAAATTTTATTCTTAAAAAACAGCAAGCAGGCGAGTTATTAAAGGAAATTTCTTTCCAAGATTTAGATAATTTATGGGGTATACACTCATCATGATCGATCTACAGATAATAGGCCTGGCCTTTTTGAAAGGTCTAGGACTTATTATTTCACCATGTATTTTACCAATATTACCGATCATTTTAGCAGGGGTTGTGCAAAGTGGACGTAAAAGACCTTTTGGTATTATTATTGGATTTATCCTTGTTTTTACAGTGCTTCCACTTATTTCTCATCAACTTATGGTATTGACAGGCATTGAAAGTGATATGTTGCGTCACGCAGCGTATGTTTTTTTAATGATATTTGGGATTATTTTGTGTTCAACAAAATTGTCTGAAGAATTGAGTGAGTTTACACAGCATGCTGCCATGACTGATGACGTACGAGCCCTTAGAAATCCATCTGGTTTTTTTAGTGGTACTTTATTAGGTGCGGTCATTGGGTTTATTTTTGTGCCGTGTACTGGTGTAACCGGTTCATCCATTTTAATTTCATTGGGGCTTAGCGTGGGCATGAGCATTCCAATATTGATTATCGCTCTTGTTGGGCAAAAAATTATAGGTAACCTAACATTTATGAAACACCATATTCATAAAATTCGCAAATTTTTGGGGCTTGTTATTATTGTAACTGTATTTATGTCCAGCGGATGGTTAAACGTTATCAAAAACATTACATTTCTGCCAAAGGTTGAAACAGGTATCAATCTTAAGAATGATACAAAATTGATAAATGGTATCACACCTTATCCGGCGCCTGAAATAATGAATATTGATGTTTGGATCAATTCAGAGACAGTGTCTTTAGAATCCTTAAAAGATAAAGTTATCTTGTTAAATTTTTGGACATACTCTTGCCTTAATTGCGTGCGTACAATTCCTTATCTGAATGAGCTCTATAAAAAATATCACACGTTAGGATTGGAAATTATCGGTGTTCACAGTCCTGAATTTACTTTTGAGCGAAACCTTATGAATGTATCTCATGCTATAGAATCCAATAATATAGCATATCCAATCGCTTTAGATAATCAATTGTCTACATGGAGAGCCTATCAAAATCAATCGAGGCCATCTTTTTATCTTATTGATAAAAAAGGAAATATTGTTTATGCCCATGTTGGCGAAGGCGAATATGACGTTATTGAAAATAACATCCGCCATCTTTTGGGGCTCAGCATGGATAATCCGCCCAAAGAGCACAAGAAAATAGAAAAACATAGCTTTAAAGTTACTCCTGAAACTTATCTAGGTTATGAACGGATGGAAAAATTTCAAAGTTCGCAATCTGTTAATCTTGATACAGATAAAACGTATAGTTATCCACCGTATATGCGCCTTCATCACTGGGCGCTTAAAGGAAAATGGAATTTTGGCAAAGAAGCCATTACAGCTAAAAGGGTGGATGCTAGTTTGATAATTCGTTTTTTTGCCAAAAAAATCTTTATGGTGATGGGATCTGAAAATGAAACACCAATAAATGTAACGTTCAAGCTCAATGGACAATCTTTAGATAAAAATGCCGGTAAAGCTGTTAAAAAAAGTGAATGTTTGGTCAATCAACAGACTCTTTATGAAATTATTGCTCTATCTCAATATGAGAGAGGAGAGTTGGAAATAATCTCACAAACTCCTGGACTTCAAGTGTATGCTTTCGCATTTGATTAAAGAGCAGGGACTGTGGTCATTAAATATTACAAAATAGTATACCTTGTTAATTTCACAACTTTAGGAATTAAAATAGGTTTTCCGTGCGTTTGTTTTGCGAAGACCTTTTTGAATTTCGTCAGTTATTGGTGGGTGTTGTCTTGCAGCGTCGTGATTAAAAGATCACAAACTAACTCACAGCCTAGTTTTGAAAGAAGGTAATTGGAAAAAGGCATATATCGACCATCTTTTGTCTTTAAGGGTTCTATCTGTTCTTTCCAGGCAATCAATGAGGGGAGCGGTAGAGTATCATTGTTATTTTGTGTAATAAAAGTGGTACCTGCAGGTAAAGAATTCTTTGCTAACAAATGGATAAGAGTGTATTTTGACGATGTCATTAACTAGGATTATTAAGGAAAATTAAACCTTTCAATGCTATTTAGATATGAGGGGGAGATAGAGTATGGGCATCCAAGTTTTAATTGTAGGAGCAGGGCCAAGCGGGTTGGCTCTAGCCCTGTTTTTAAAAAAACAAGGAATAAATCTTCGTATTGTTGATAAAAATTCTGGCCCAGGAACAGCATCTCGCGCCATCATTATACATGCACGAACACTTGAGTTTTATCGGCAAATTGGGCTTGCCGATGAGATTGTTCGCAAAGGAATAAAGGTTGATTGTGCTAATCTTTACAAGGATGGAAATGTTATTATTTCCTTAAAATTGGGAGACATCGGTGCAGATCTTAGTCCTTACCCTTTTTTGCTTTCCTTTCCCCAAGATGATCATGAACAATATCTCACGCAGCAATTAGCAGCTCTTGGTGTTCACGTTGAATGGGATACAGAACTTGTTAAAGTAAAAAATACTGATGAAGGGGTGGATGCTTCTCTTAAAACAGTCAACGGTATAGAAATTTGTCAGTGTCGCTATCTTTGTGGCTGCGATGGAGCGCATAGCATAGTGCGCCAACAACTTGGAATTGACTTTCCTGGTGGAACATACGATGAAAAATTTTATGTGGCAGATGTAGATGTTGTACAAAAAGAGACAAAGCAAGGAGTGAATCTGTGTTTTGATAATAATAATTTTTGTGTTCTGATGCCTGTTCGTCAAAGCGGTACGCATCGTCTTATTGGGATTATGCTACCAGATGGTAATAGTTTTGATGATGTAAAAATGTCTAGTGAAGCGCATCTTAATGTTAAAATGCGCACCGTTAATTGGTTTTCCATTTACCGTGTTCATCATCGTGTGGCTAATAGCTTTCGGGTTAAATCAGCTTTTTTATTAGGGGATGCGGGTCACATACACAGCCCAACTGGGGGACAAGGGATGAATACCGGTATTGGTGATGCTGTCAATCTTGCCTGGAAGTTAGCGGCCGTTCTTCATAAAAAAGCATCCGAAAAACTCCTCGATACTTATGAACTTGAACGAATTAAATTTGCCAGAAAACTTGTCAAAACCACTGATCGACTTTTTCAGTTCATGACAGGAAAATCCTTTTTTAATCAATTTTGTCGCCGTTTTTTATTCGTTCCTTTGTTTTCGGTTGTTACGCGGTTTCAAAGAGTGAGGCAAGTTGCATTTTATACAGTCTCGCAAATTGGACTCAATTATCGCCATAAGAAGTTTTTAATATGTGAGAAGTCAGTTCAAGAGGGTGACCGTTTGCCTTGGGTAACCTTTAAAGATGGTGACAATTTTTTAAGCCTTCAAAATCTAAATTGGCAATTGCATATTTACGGTTTGGCGCAGGATCAGTTATACGATATTAGTACTTCAAGAGGGTTTGTGTTGAATGTTTTTCCGTGGAATGAGCAGGCGCAAAAAAGAGGTCTAAAAAAAGACACTCTCTATTTAATTCGTCCCGATGGCTATGTTGCTTTTATTAGTCGTGATCAAGATATAAAGAATCTTGATTTTTATTTAAACAAAGAAGGAATAAAAACTTTTATTGCAAAGGCATGACATCATCAAGGAAAAAGGTGACTTGTTCTCGACCATTCCATTTATCGAGCTTTAACGTACCGGCAAGAGCGACTGATTGCCCCTGAAGACGCAGCATCTGGGTGCCTAATTCCGTTTCAAAAGATCTAAATGCCATTACCTTAAGGCGCGTGCCATCTTCACCATAAGCAAAGGCGCGCAAATGATTAATACCGACGCGTTCAATGCCAGTTAGTCTTACTTTATGCAAACAAAATCGAGGGGTGGGGTTGCCAGCACCGTATGGCTCTAACAAACTAAGTTCTTTTAAAAAATCAACCGTTGCTGCCATGGGGGATAACACTGCATCCAGATCCATGCGTGGTTCTACATTAGCCACTTCCTCAGCAAAATGAGTGCACAAAAATTCTTGAAATGATAAAAATTGATCTTTCATGACTGTAAAACCTGCAGCCATCGCATGCCCACCACCACTAACTAGTAATCCTTTTTGGCAGGCAAGATGCATGGCAGATCCAAGGTTAACACCGGTAATTGAACGGCCAGATCCTTTACCAACATCTGCATCGAATCCAACAACACAGACAGGTTTTTGAAATCGCTCTTTTAGCCTGCCAGCGACAATGCCAATGACGCCTACATGCCAATTTTCATCACCGACAAGAATGAGAGGATGTTCATCAAGGCGTTTTTGTTGAATTTGCTCTAAGGCTTGCTCTAAAACAACCAATTCAATTTCTTGTCGTTCTTGATTAAGCAAATTTAATTCTTGCGCAAGGTGTTGTGCCTCGATGGCATCGCGGCTGGCCAAAAGTCTAGAGCCAAAGCTGGCTTTCCCAACACGCCCACCAGCGTTAATACGAGGGCCCAGCATAAAACCAAGATGATAGGCGCTTGGCGATTCATCAATGCCGGCAATGTCAGCCAGTGCTTTAAGTCCAATGTTGGATCGATGATGAATGACCTTGAGTCCTTGCGTGACAAAAGCGCGGTTGAGGTGAGTAAGAGGCATCACATCACAAACGGTACCCAACGCTACCAAATCTAAATATTGGCGCAAGTCTGGTTCAGGTTTTGACGTAAACCATTGTAGTTGGCGTAAGCGTCGGTGAAGAGCAACCAAAAAAACAAAACTTAAGGCGGCGGCACACAAAGTGGTCAGAGGACTTGATTCATCAAGACGATTGGGGTTGATCAAGGCAACCACTTCGGGCATTAAGGGCGCCGAGATATGATGATCAATAATAATGACATCCAAGCCAATGGTTTTTGTGTGAGCAAGTGCTTCAAAAGCAGTTGTGCCACAGTCAACCATGATCACAAGTGAATGACCTTGTTGTTTTAGCTGCGTTAATGCGGGGATATTGGGGCCATATCCTTCCTCAATTCGTTGCGGAATATAGACAGTGAGATCCAAACCAATATCGTGGAAATAGCGTTTGAATAAAGCTGAAGAGGTGGCTCCATCAACATCATAGTCACCAAAGACGACAATTTTTTGCTGAGTCTGTATTGCCTCTATCACCCTGTTAATTCCTTTATCCATATCTTTCAAATGACTGGGGTCTGGCATTAGTTTTTTAATTGTGGGGTTTAAATAGTCCGCCACAGTTTCAGGGGTAAGGTTGCGTGTAGCAAGAAGTTTGCCAATAAAAGGAGATAAATTAAAAAATTGGCTAATAGCTAGACAATCACGCGTATCTGCTGTTTTTTCATACCATTTGCGTCCTAAAACAGAAGGATTACCATTAAATAAAGAGGAAGGGGACATAATTTTATGTTTCTGGATCTTGTTTAGCTGCTTCTATCGCTGCATTGCGATTTGACTCTAGATTTTTCTGAATCTTAGCCATTTCATTTGGTGAAGGATACGTTGGACGATCTGGCACGTCAACTAATTTTGGATAGTCGCCTGTGGGAATTTCGAAACGTTCTTCTGGAATTTTATTATCATTGCATGAAGTTATTAACAAACTTAAGATAAATAAGTAATAATATGAAGATATAGATGATTTTATTTGCATTTAGTTAATCTTTTCAATTTATCATAGAGGCAAAGGTTCACGTGAGTATGATATCATGATCAATAAATCAAATGAAACTAATTTATCCTTTGCGGATTATGCCAAAGAATGGCAATCCATATGGATGAATGTTTTAGAAACAAATCGCGAAGCGATGCGTGAATCTGTACAAGCAATGTTGCCAAATCTTCAACAAAAAGAAGAATTTCCGGCAACTATTTTTGATCCTGAAATTGTTATCAAAACCTTACAACAAGCAGTTAGGCTATTATCAAAAAAGCCTCAATCAATGCATGAAGTGCAAACAGCACATTTTAAAAAAGTCTTAAAATTAATGGAAACAGTTACTGCCCATATAAAAGGCGAAGATGTTGAGCCATTGGTTGTGGTAGAGACAAAGGATAAGCGATTCCGTAATCCTCTTTGGAAAAACCATCCTGGCTTCTTTTTTATGCAGCAACTTTATCTATTAAATGCACAGCTGTTACAAAATGTCTTGCTGCAATTAAAAGAATTAGATCCTAAAACAGCGCATAAGATGAATTTTTACGTCAAGCACCTGATTGATGCTATGTCGCCGACTAATTTTCCCTTAACAAATCCTGATGTTATTCGTCAAACTTATGAAACTAAAGGCGAAAATCTTATTCATGGGTTTAAAAACTTTTTGGGTGATACCGTTAATGGCACCTTAAATATTAAAATGACGGATATGACGGCACTGAAACTGGGGAAGGACATTGCAACTGCACCTGGCAAAGTTGTCTTTCGTAATAGTTATTTAGAGCTCATTCAATATTCACCAACCACTCTAAAAGTCCATTCTATTCCGATTATGATTATCCCACCGTGGATTAATAAATTTTATGTGTTTGATCTTAAGCCCGAAAATTCTTTCATTCGGTGGGCAGTTGATCGAGGCTTTACGCTGTTTATGGTTTCATGGGTGAATCCCGATAAACGTCATGCGCAAAAAACGATGAGTGATTATACCTTAAGAGGTGTTCAAGAAGCCTTTGATTTTGTTCGGCAGTATACAAAACATAAATCAATTAACATGATTGGTTATTGTACTGGAGGAGTCTTACTAAATTGCTTAATGACCTACCTCAAAGCTAAGGGCAAAGATAAAGAAATTAAAAGTGCAACGCTTATTGCTGCACCTGTTGATTTTCGTGAAGCGGGTGATCTTCTTGTTTATGTGTGTGAAGCACAGTTGAAAAAGCTGGAATCTCATATTAAGAAAAAAGGATATTTAGATGCGCAGTCAATGGTTCAATCTTTCAATTTACTGCGGGCGAATGATTTAATTTGGTCTTTTTACATTAATAACTATTTGATGGGGAAAGAACCTATTCCTTTTGATATGTTACATTGGAACAGCGATGCCGTGCGGATGCCAGGAAAAATGCATGCTGACTTTTTGCGAAAGATGTATCTAGAAAATCGATTGATGCAACCAGGTGGTATTCAAATTGATGATGTGCCGGTGGATTTACGGACAATTGCGACTCCGATGTTTGTAATGGCTGCTGCTGATGATCATATAGCGCCCTGGCGTGCCGTCTTTCCGTTATCTAATATGGTTAAAGGTGCTACGCAATTTGTCTTGTCAGGATCAGGTCATGTAGCAGA
>DYSP01000015.1 GCA_020718185.1 Candidatus Odyssella sp.
TACCAATGTATGGGGAAGGTTAACTCATGTCAATATTTATATGCGTTTACCGTGATGTTGGACATAATTCCTAGACTTTGAAAGAAAACAAGTATAGAATCATCTTGACCGAAACTAGGAATTTTTATCTTATCGATATTTAAATTCAATTTTGCATGGGTTTTTATTGAAGGACTGCCTTAAGAAAACCATAGATGTAATCATTGTTTTGAGTATTGATTGTGTAAATCCGCATTTCCAATCATATGTTTATATTAAAATAAGTATTTTGAACTCTTTATTAGGTTTTGTGTTTCATAATTATAGCACGACCCTTAATAAGTTTTATTTAACAGGAATTTGAATTAATGAAAGCGATTCGTAACATCGCCATTATTGCTCACGTTGACCACGGAAAAACAACTCTAGTGGATACAATGCTAAAGCAAAGTGGTACTTTTAGACTGAACCAGCAAGTAGCTGAACGCGTGATGGATTCCAACGATTTGGAACGCGAACGTGGAATTACTATTTTGGCAAAGTGTACTTCTCTCGTATGGCATGACACACGTATTAACATCGTTGACACACCTGGACATGCGGACTTTGGTGGCGAAGTTGAGCGGATCCTTTCAATGGTTGATGGGGTTGTTTTGCTGGTTGATGCTGCAGAAGGCCCAATGCCACAAACAAAATTCGTGCTGGGTAAAGCTTTAAAGTTGGGCTTGCGTCCTATCGTTGTGATTAACAAAATTGATCGTTCCGACAGTCGTCCTGAAGAAGTTCTTGATGAAATTTTTGAATTGTTCTTAGCCCTTGATGCGAATGATAAACAGCTTGATTTTCCGATTGTTTACGCATCTGGCCGTGGTGGCTGGGCTGCTCTTGATTTAGAACATGAAAAGAAAGACCTGACACCGCTTTATGATTTGATTCTTCAGCATGTTCCAACGCCTGTTGCTGATATCCATAAACCTTTTTCAATGTTGGTCACAACACGTGAATATGATCCTTACTTAGGACGCGTCTTAACAGGTCGTATTGAAACAGGTATTGCAAAATTGAATATGGCTGTCAAAGTAATGAATCGGGAAGGGGCAGTTATTGAAACTGGCAGAATTAGCAAACTTTTATCTTTCCGGGGCCTAGATCGTACACCTATTGAAATTGCCCATGCTGGTGACATTGTTGCGATTGCTGGGTTAGAAGATGCAACTGTTGCTGATACGATCGCTGTTCCCGAACTTGATGTGCCATTACCAGCTCAACCAATCGATCCCCCGACATTGGCGATGACATTTTCCATTAACGATTCTCCATTAGCCGGTCGTGAAGGTACAAAATTAACGTCGCGCATGGTGCGTGATCGCTTAATGCGTGAAGCTGAAGGTAACGTTGCTATTCATATTACTGAAACAGCAGAAAAAGATGCTTTTGAAGTGGCGGGTCGCGGTGAATTACAATTAGGTGTTTTAATTGAAACAATGCGTCGGGAAGGATTTGAACTTTCTATTAGCCGCCCACGCGTATTGTATCGTAAAGATGAAAAAACAGGTGAACGTTTAGAGCCAATTGAAGAAGTACAAATTGACGTTGATGAAGAATTTGTGGGTTCAGTGGTTGATTCTATGAACCAACGTAAATCAGAAATGGTTGATATGCGTCCTTCTGGTGGGGGTAAAACGCGAATTATCTTTTTAACTCCTTCACGGGGGCTTATTGGTTATCACGGCCAATTCCTTACTGAAACTCGTGGTACTGGTATTATGAGTCGCGTCTACCATAGCTATGGTCCATACCGTGGGGCTGTTGAAGGTCGTCGTAATGGTGTTTTGATTTCCAATGGCGATGGTGAAGTCGCGGCCTATGCTTTAAACAGCTTAGAAGAACGCGGTACTTTATTCGTTGGACCAGGTGCAAAAGTATACTTGGGCATGATTATTGGTGAAAATAACCGCGAAAATGATTTAGAAGTTAATCCGCTAAAAGCAAAACAGCTAACTAACTTCCGTGCTTCTGGTAAAGAAGAAGCCATTCGTTTAACACCACCAAAAGTGATGACATTGGAACAAGCGATTTCATATATTCAGGATGATGAACGAGTTGAAGTAACACCAAAGTTTATTCGTATTCGTAAAGCCATTCTTTGCCCTAATGATCGCAAGCGTGCAGAGCGAGCAGCAAAAGACTAATATTCGAGAGGCTATTATGCAATGGCCTCTGCTTTTTTTAAATATGTATGTGAATTATTAAAATAAATGCGATGATTCAGAGTAAAAAATCTGAGTTATCGTGCTCAAGAAATTGAAAAATGCAAGCTGCGGCTTGCATTTTTTATGATTAATAGTCTTGTGTATAATTTTCCGTCAGATTGGCAAATCGTGTGAGATTGCCGTCGAAGTACAAGCGAATTGTACCTACTGGGCCATGACGTTGTTTGGCGATGATCACTTCGGCTTTTTGATAAACTTGAGCCATTTGTTCCTGCCATTCACGATGTTTTTCCGTACCTTCAGGAGGTTGTTTTCGTTGAAGGTAATATTCTTCGCGAAAGACAAACATCACCACATCTGCGTCTTGTTCAATAGAACCTGATTCACGTAAATCAGAAAGTTGAGGTCGTTTGTCGTCCCGTTGTTCTACGGCGCGAGATAGCTGAGACAAGGCAATGACGGGCACATGTAATTCTTTGGCAATGGCCTTGAGCCCGCGTGAAATTTCTGAAATTTCTTGAACCCGGTTATCGCCACCTTTTTTGCTGCCACTTGCTTCTAAAAGTTGTAAATAATCGATAACAATTAATCCTAAACCATGCTGACGTTGCAAACGTCGGGCGCGATTGCGGAGGGCACTAATGGTGATAGCGGGAGTATCATCAATGAAAAGAGGTAGTTGATTCAAACGACGTGTTACTTCAACAAATTTTGGGAAATCTTCGGTGCGAATTTCACCGCGCCGCATTTTATCTGATGAAACACCAGCCTCACTTGATAAAATACGTGCTGCAAGTTGTTCTGCCGACATTTCAAGCGAGAAAAAAGCAACAGGCGCACCATTTGTTTTGTTATTAAGAAAGGCACTTGCCGCATTAAATGCAATGTTTGTTGCCAGAGTTGTTTTCCCCATTGCAGGACGACCCGCGATAATAAGTAAGTCTGAAGGATGCAACCCCCCTAGATATTTGTCTAAATCTAGAAGGCCAGAGGTAACACCGACGATATTTCCTTCATGCTTAAAAGCAAGTTCAGTTGTTGTCAGTGCTTGGGATACGGCGACGCCAAAATTAATAAATCCGCCCCCATTTTGTCCCTTGGTAGCCAGATCAAAGAGTTGCTTTTCAGCATTTTCAATTTGATGTGTAGCTGCTGTGTCAAAATCATAGGTGCGCGCATTTACTGAAATATCTTGAGAAATTTTTAATAGCTCGCGCCTGAGATAAAGGTCGTGAATTAATTTGCCATAGTCGGCAGCACTTGCAAAAGATAAAACACTATTTGCTAGATCAACAAGATATTTTGCACCGCCAACAGGTTCGAGAGCTTTCTCACGGTCAAAGTAATCTTTAAGCGTAATAGGGTCGGCGATTTGTCCACGTTCAACAAGACGTGTAATGCCTTCAAAAATTTTTGCATGAATGCCGTCAGCAAAGTGAAAGGAGCGTAAAAAATCGCTCACCGTTTCCATGATAGAATTATCAAGCAGTAAAATGCCCAGTAAACTTTGTTCTGCTTCTAGGTTATAAGGAACCTGTTCTTCGGGTTTTAAGGGAAGAAGAGAGTCATCCTTTTGAGAAATAAGAGTAAGTTGCTGTGACATGGAACCGTTAAATTAAGTGTATATTAAGTATTATGTATCATATTTAATATTAAAGGTGTAAAAATATTGGCCAATACCATGATCAAATTTTTAGTGATTATTTTAAGTATAACATCCGCAAGTGCCACAGATTATTCTCGTTATTATAATTATAACAGTAAGACGAGGCAAGGGTACCCTGATTCTTATAAACAAAAAATAGATCCAGCTAAAACTTTAATTAAAAAACAAACGATTTTAAGTGAACTTCAAAAAACCGTTGTTCATAACCATAAAATTTGTGGCAATCGTCAGGAATGTCTTCGCGTTGACCTGCAATCTTTTCATCAAGTTCAAGAAAAATATCGTGATTCTTCTGATGTTCAAGGGTTTTTTCAAGATATTACTCAAGAATTGAAACGCTCAGCTGATGCAGATGTTGCTGTGACAGAATTGGATGTTTATAAATCAATGCCTGATCCTGTAAAGCAACAATATTTACAAGGGATTCGTATGAATGACCCACAGCAGGCAGTCAGAAGTTTAACAGCTAAGCATGATAGAGATTCGTCTTCTGAAAATTCTCTCTCATCCAATGCTAAGATAAAATTCAATGTCGAAGATTTAAAAATTTATTTATTGCAACAGATTGAAGAAAACCATGAAGATTGTGGAAGTCGAGATAGTTGCCTTCAATCTGATCTTAAAATTGCTGCAGAAGTTGCGCAAAATCTTAATGATACTGATCCAGGAGTAGGTGAATTTACTCAACTTGCCCCGACTATGAAACGGAATGCTTTTAAACAGCCATTTGACACGGAAAAGTTTTATAATTTATACCATGATGCCCTTGTTCATCAATATAGTATGCTTTACAAAAGCCCAGAGCGTATCCGGTGGACAGAGCTTGTCAAAAAAATAGATACTATTCATACGCGTGATCCTCATATTACGAATGCAGAAAAAGTTCAAGAAAAAGCAAAATTTGAAAATAAAGTGAAGCACGATCTAAAGAAAAAAGGGTCAGATTTGGCTAATAATTTTCTTGATCAAATTGTGGGAGGGGGAACCCCCGATCAAAAAGGCAAAGGCCTATTTGACGGGTTGTTCGGTAAATAATGCGAATATCTCATTATGCAACAGCCTCATAACGCAAATATCGCTTAAGAAACGATCAAAGATACTGTTTCTAATATCTTTAGTTCTTTAAACGATTTCCTCATTACTTAATGCGGTGGCTACAGGCAGATAAGGAAGTTGTAAGTCATTTGCAACAGTTTCATGGGTAATATGCCCTTTAAAAACATTTAAGCCATTTTGCAAATAAGGGTCTTCACGCAAAGCCCTGATGTACCCTTTTTCTGCCAATGTCAAAATAAAGGGAAGGGTAGCGTTATTTAAGGCAACGGTTGACGTGCGTGCAACAGCTCCTGGCATATTGGTGACACAATAATGAACAACATCATCGACAAGAAAAGTGGGGTTCGCGTGGGTTGTGGGTTTGCTGGTTTCAAAGCATCCACCTTGATCAATAGAAATATCGACCATGACTGAACCTGGACGCATTTTTTTAACCATATCTTTCGTTACGATTTTGGGTGCAGTTGCCCCTTTTACCAACACTGATCCAATAACCAAATCTGCGTCAATAACGTATTTTTCAACCGTGTCGTAGGTTGAATAAATGCTTTGAACACGACCACGAAACATCCAATCTAGTTCATTAAGACGATGGGGGTTTTTATCCAAAATAGTGACATTAGCACCTAAACCCATCGCCATTTTAGCCGCATTTGCCCCAGCAACACCACCGCCTAAAATAACAACTTTGCCAGGGGCCACACCAGCCACACCACCCAAAAGGACGCCTGAACCACCATTGCCTTTTTCAAGAAACGTAGCGCCTGCCTGAATCGACATACGTCCTGCAACTTCACTCATCGGGGCAAGTAAAGGTAATCTTCCTAAGTGATCTGTAACTGTTTCGTACGCGATGGCAATACAGCCAGATTCAAGCAATCCTTTAGCTTGCACGGGGTCAGGAGCCAGATGTAAATAGGTAAAAAGAATTTGATCAGGTCGAAGTTGGTGGTATTCTGAGGGTTGTGGTTCTTTGACTTTTACGATCATCTCGCTTTGAGCAAAAACCTGAGTCGCATTGAGGGCGATTGTTGCACCTGCTTCTTGATAGGCTTGATTATCAAAGCCAATGCCGAGGCCTGCATCGGATTCTACAATAATTTCATGGCCATGATGTGATAATTCTCTGACCGAAGAGGGAGTCATCCCGACGCGATATTCATGAATTTTAATTTCTTTCGGAATGCCAATTTTCATTTTTTTCCTAGTTCCTAATCATTTTCTAAGTGCTGTTTCAAATTGGATCTGTTCTCTTTGCCGTCAAAAATCAATAGCTTTTAAGTTCCCAGCAAAATCGTACATTACATTGGAAATAGAACGATCTTGTAAATGAGGCAATGCTTTTTTTATCTCTTCTTGATGCTGACGATACTCAAGTGAATCAGATATAACATTTCTAGATATATCTAATAGAGGAAAAACTGTCAAAGACTGTAATTCATCAATATAAAGAGGAAGATTACATAATTCTCGTATTTTTTGGCGGGTTTCAACATTTGTATGAAATCTATACTTAGCCATCGCTACATCTGCTGTGTTGCTTCCTGGCCGGGTATATACTTTTAGCGCAAATGCTTCTTGAGTATCTTTATCTATAATTTTGAAAATATGGCCTTCTAATCCTGAATTTAAATAGGTCGTTATCATAAATTCTTTTTCAGTTGAGATGCGTACGGGGTAGAGTGTTTCTCCATTTGAGATGAGAACTTTATAATCACGTTCCCACTCTGCAGGGCAAGCATCAGAATCAAAATTTGTTTTATCTAGAAATATTAGAGATGCAGATACTTTAATGGAAATAGGTGATGTTAGATCTGATGTTGAACGATGATCGTTGAGGTGCATCTGATTGCCTAATGATATTAGCTGACTATGCGCATTTTCAGGATTTATTTCTTCAGCGCATAATGCCACTGAAGTTAATTTTAAAGTAAATAAAGCTGCATATAATATTTTCATTAAAGTGGTCTTTCTAAGAAGTAATGCACTGCATATAGAGAGTAATTTTATTTTTTCTAGTGAATTGTTCAGATTTAATCTGAACGCACGATTTTAAATCCTCTGTCTTCGAAATATAGTAAGTAAAACCACCCTATTTGGGGATGATGGAAGATCCAGAACCAATAAACTTAGCCAATGCTGTCCAGTCCTCGGGCTTATCGCCAAAATCTTTGAAGATATCTGAGATGTTTTTATTTTCCCAAGTAGCAATCCGTTTGAGAAGGGCGGGAGCAGGGCTATGAGGTTCGGTTGTTTGCAGAAAATCACCAATTCGACCAATCATTTTGTACGCATCGGCACGTGTTTGAATAGGTGCAGAAAGGTCAGTGGTTAGAATGACCTGTGGCGTTGGTTCTACGCTTGTGAAGGAGGTATTTGGTGTGTTTTCAAATTGAGAATCCGTTTTCATTTCTGCTTCTTCAATGATAGAAGGTTGTTCTAAATCTATCCCTGTTTGAAGAAAACGTTTGAATTCTATCAATGCATCTGGCAATTCATTCATTGGCGGTCTTATGTTATCAATAAAAAGAGAATCTAACGATTTTTTAAGTATCTCATAAGCTTTGTTCACGTGGTTGATATCGTCTATTAATTTTGTGAGCAATTCTTTGGAACACGCAGTTACAATTTGATGAATTTTTTCTAAAGTAAATTCTTGTTGTTGTTCTGCTTGGCGCAGCATTTTCTGCCGATTAGGAGACCTTTTGGAAACTGTATCAAGCCTAGTTGCTTGCATCCAATCAGCAAGACATACATGTGAGGCATTAAAAGGATTTTCAAGAATAGGAGCCATAACCAAACGATTTGTTAAGGTGATGTCGATCCATTCAAACAGGTGAATGCGACGTTCACTATCTTGCTCAATTTCTGGATAAATATGAACCCAATAAGCTTCTGAAAGTTGCTGAATTAGATTAATTCCTTTTTGCATGCCGTCAAGCTGATCCATTGCGACCCACGCTTCTGCAAGCCAGCTTGCAATTTGAAGGTCTTTTGTTTGGTTGATCAAAGCCTGACAGCTTAGATTTTCAACAGCTGCCCAATCTGCTTTTTTTAAGGCAATTTGCCATACGCCTTGAGAAAGAGTGGGGTCATCCTCACGCCGTGCTTCCTTGATTTGATCGTAAATAGGCTCATAATAAAGATTAGCACCTACAGGGTTGTCAGTCGTGATAGGCGCAACGAGTGTTTTTATATTGCCCATTGATTGACGATCAAAAAGTAGAGCCATAGGGGGTATCCTTATTGTAAATGAAAAGGTCTTAACTGACGGAAATAATAGCTTCACCGGCAAAAGAAATACTGATAACACCGCCGTAAGCACAATTTAATTTAGACGCACTATCAAGAGCGGGCATTTTGGCAATCGTTGTTTTGGCAGCGCCAGGTGCCCAAGGGGCTGGTAGTGTAGGAATACAAGCAGCAGGTGTAAGAACGCCCAATGCGGCGGCAGTAGCCGCTGCAACGGTAGGATTGGCGATGCTGTTACACATTCCAAATCCAGAAACATTTAGAAAAGGAACGTGATCCATTATATTGGCCGCAGGTTGTTTGCAGCCAGTGACCTTGTGCGTTGGTAAAAAAGCCAAAGTGCAGGGCGCAGCCCCCATAGAGCAGCTGCAAATTCCACTGTTAACGACCAATTGTGCCATTTTATAATGGATCCTCCATTTAAATGCCTTACTTAATAATTTTTTCAGTTTAAGTTCTTGTGTCTTTGATATAATCTTCGCATACTATAAACAAAAGGTAAATTTTTAAAAAAATTATTTTCAAAGAGGTTTTTAATGGTGATGCAGCATCGAGTTGTGCCGGCAATTCAGTGGTATGAAGGAATGCTTTTGTCGCCACAGCATTTTCAACAACAGGAATTGCGTTGGCACCAGTTAACATCTATTCATTTAAATCATCTATCAGCTCATCATTGGGGGGCGATTGATTTAGAATTTGATCCGGTGACATTGCCAACGGGGTTGTTGCGGGTATTGAATTTGAAAGCTATTATGCCAGATGGGTTGATTGTGACTCATTTGGCAACGCCTGAGTCATTTCAACTTGAATTAGATCTCAATCTGTTTAAACAACAAATCATGGATATCGGAGCAACGGTTTATTTAGTCGTTCCTGAATATATTGATGGCCTTTCACCTCTTAGAAATGAAATGCCGCGATTTGGGTCTATTGAGGGGGAAACGGTAACCGACGATAATACAAGTGATAATGTTGTTCAAATTCCGCGATTAATTCCCAAAATTTCATTGATGATCAGCGATGTGCCACCCGCACGTTATACATCGTTTCCTGTTGCTAAAGTGGGATATATGGATGAATCATTTATTCTAAAAGCATATGTTCCCCCTTGTTTTAGGGTGCCGCAGGTAAGTATTCTTGGTGAAAAATGTGGTGTGTTGGTGCGACGGTTGCGAGAAAAAGCGGCATATTTGTCAGAAAAATGGCAGGCACAATTAGGAACTCCTTTGATTGGAGAAACGACATCTCAAATGCGCCCTTTAGTGCAGTCTCTACCGATTATTGAGCCATTATTATTATCTGACGTGGCTCATCCTTTTCAGCTTTATCAGGCAGTGTTGCAAGTGGCAGGGTATGTTTCAGCCTTACGATTAGGACAAATTCCACCTATTTTTCCATCTTATAATCATAATGATTTGCTCGGGACGTTTCAGTCTATATTTGATTGGGTGAATATTATTATTGATAGCATTGAAAAAGCTTATAGTATTTTGTTATTTGCACAACGTGAACGGCTATACACGATTAAAATTCAGCAAGAAATTTTTACACCGCAAATTTTAGTTGGCCTGAAAGCTCCGTCAACAATGACTGAAGGAGAACTTTCTGATTGGATGCAAGATGCTATTATTACAACAGAGTCACATTTTGAATCTGCGCGCATTCGACGGATCACGGGGACTCATCGCGCAGTCGTACAAGATCAGGAATTATATGATTTGATGCCAGGTCGTGGTGTATTGATTTTTAAAATTGATGCGCAACCACAATTTATTTCTCCAGGAGAACGGCTAATTATTGTCAATCCTGCAGATACCAATGATAAACGACCAACAGAGATTGTATTATATTTAAAACATAAAGATGTGGGAGCAAAAAAACATTCTCCTGCTGAGGATGTGAATTAATGGATATTATGCCAGCCTCATCAACATTTTTGATGCAAAACTTTCAAGAATTTTATCGCGAAGTTTTAATCCAGAAAGAAAAGGCGTTGAGAACGCTTGATTCATCAAATTTATCAGTAGATGAGCTAGATGATAAAAAAGCCGAATTTGAAAAAATTACGGATCGTATTCAAGTAAAATTTCGACAAATGTTTGAACGCTTTTCGTTAACTGCTCAAAACCAAGTTGGCGAATTTGCTATTAGTCATTTTCAAGAAGCTCTTTATATTATGGTTGCTTTGGTCGATGAAGTTTTTTTAGCCTTTTCATGGCCAGGGCAAAAACGCTGGGAAAACAATCTGTTAGAGGCGCAAATTTTTCATACACAAATAGCCGGGGAACAGCTTTATAAAAAATTAGATATGCTGATTGAAGTCAATGATCCTGTGCGTAATGATTTAGCTATAATCTATCTGATGGTACTTTCTTTGGGGTTTCGCGGGCAGTATCGCGGTGAAAATGATGTGGGCAAAGTTGCCTGGTACCGTGAACAGCTTTGTAGCATGATTAATCACCATGGGGTGACGCTTTATCACCCAGGTCGTGAGCGTTTGATTCCAGCTCTTTATGAGTATAATGTAACCGCATCTCCTGGTAAAGGACTGCCTGATCTTAGAACGTGGTTTATGGCTTTTGGGGGTCTTTTTTTGATTTATCTATTTATTGCGTCCATGGTTTGGTATAACGTCGTGCGTGATCTTGATGGCGTTATTGGACAGATCTTATCGCAAGCACAAAAGTTAGGTTTATCATGAACGCACTTTCTTCATTTTTTTCTGGGATCACGGCATACCTTCCTTACATATTAATTGGGATGGTAGTGATAGCTCTCATTGTCATGATTTTAGTTGTTGTATTTACGTCAACATCTGTTAAACGTGCCGCTCTTAAAAAAGCACCACCTAAAGCAACGGTTGAAAATCCCAGAGCAACTCGGCCACCAGAAGATAAAATGCCACCGCGGTGGGGGCGGATTTCAGAAATTTTATCCACACGAGGCTATTTTCATGTTGGTGATATTAGCTTAACGTTTTTGCGAGCATTAGATTTATTGCGGCAGCGTTTAGATACGGTTAACTTTAAATATTTTATGCCGTGGTATTTAATGATAGGCCCAGAAAAATCTGGTAAAACTACGTTAATGAATCGATCGGAATTAGTGTTTCCATTGGGTCAACCAAATTTTGGCGTTGAAGATCCTCATCCCGGTATCAAGTGGTGCTTTTTAAATCGTGGCGTCGTGTTAGATGTAAATGGGGGCTTTTTTATCTCAAAAGAAGGGGTGAAAGCTGATGAAAAGGGGTGGCGAACAGTTCTAACATTACTTAATCGTTACCGTACACGCCGACCCATTGATGGTATTTTGTTGACAATTCCAGTTTCAGATCTTTATGGCGTGAATAAACTTACGCTGGATGAAATTAAGGATCGAGCCCGGTTTATGGCTCAAAAATTGTCCTCAACTCAAAGTATTCTAAGCCTTAGACTGCCTGTTTATGTTATTTTAACAAAGTGCGATGTTTTGCCGGGTTTTCAAAGTGTTTGCCAGTCAATTCCACCTAAAAATCGCCACAATATTTTGGGCTGGTCTTCACCGTATCATCCAGGTACAGCTTTTATGCCTGTTTGGATTGATGAAGCGTTTGGGCACCTTCACTATCAATTAAACCAATTGCGTATGGAAATTTTGGCGCAAGGCGCATCACCTGAAATTCGTGATGGAGTCTTTATTTTTCCCTATGAATTGTCGCATTTGATAGCCCCTTTAACGACCTATTTGGCGCAAATTTTTAAAGTAAATTCGTATGATGAATCTTTAGTTTTACGCGGAATTTATTTGGCGGGGGATAGTGGTATTAATATTGATTTTAGCCAGTTAAACACCACACCTCACTATGATGAGTTTGAATCTGAGGTGCCAGAAGTTGAAGAGCAGGAAACGCTGGTTGCAGAAGATGGTACGCCTATTATTCGCTTAAATATTGGAAATTTAGAAGTTAATCCTCTAGAAGACAGTAACCCTTCTGAGCGTATTTTCTTTTTTAATGATGTACTAAATGAAAAAGTTTTCAAGGAAACCGGCCTTGCTCAACCTATTCACCATCGTTTAATTTCGATGAATCGCAACCTCAATTATGCAAAAGTTGGTATTGTTGGGGCTATGGGGTTAAGTACGATTGGGTTAATGCATGCCTATGATCGTATGAGTATGAGCCGTGATTATTTATTGCCTGCTTTGGGTAAAATCAATACTACGCTTTATCGAATTCCCGAATCACGTATTGATGAAAGTATGGCCACATCGCATTTGTTTGACCAACAAGCACGGCAACTTCTTGATATGATGAATAATATTGATAAGGCGAGCTTTTTTTCTATCTTTATGCCATCTTCTTGGTTGAGTCCAGTCCAGAGTAATCTACGTGTAGCCTTAAAAGTCTCGTTTGATCAAATTATTTTGCGAACAATTTATGTTGATTTGTTGATGAAATCACGTGACTTATTAACTTTACGCCCAACACCTAAAGATGTAACAGAATCACTTGCCGTTCAATTACAACCTACAGCCACTGTTGAATATCAATTGCTTAAAGGTTTTGTTGAGCGATTCATCGAACTTTCAGACAACATTGATAAGTATAATCAGCTGCAAGATAGCAGTGATTCCTCACTCATTAGGGATCTGGCTGCTTATACGCTAGGGGTAGAATTACCTAAAGAGTTCATTGAAAACTATTCACGATTTCGTCGCATTCTCAAAGAAATTCCTTATCCTAAGATTGATTTAAAGCCGTATCAAGGAGCAGCGCGCGAAACGTTGTCGATTCTTTATAATTACTTTTTGCAAGATTTGCTTTCAACAAGTGAGCCACACTCTATCATTGGTAAAATAAACTACATCTTAAACGAATTTGGACATAATAGTCTGGATAGTCTGCCAAAATTAGACTATCTGCGTGCTATATCAAAGGATCTGAATACGTCTATTACTGCTATGGGGAAACCGGGAAGTAATTGGCTTGATGGACAATATTTTGACCCAGGAAGTGGGTTTTCTGACCTGATGACGTCGATTAGCCAATTCCCAATGTTTGGCCCAGAAATGGTGGACGCATTTGCAACGACAACTGCACTAAATTTTAATAATTTTCAGGCATTTTTACGCCAATTAAATACACTTTTATTAGAACCAAGTGTGGCGGTTGCGTCTGCAGACAAACCTGTTTATCCTTCTGATGGGTTAATTGCTCTTGAAAAAAGCTTAGCCGTTTTATTTGAACAACAATTTATGGCGGCTCCATCGGGTGAGAAAATGATCACGGATATTCCACCAGATCAAGTGGTTTTCTGGAATCCAAAACTTGTTGATTTGGCTGCTGAAGAAATTAAAAAATTTCAGGATTTTGTAGAAAAAAAGCTGCCTGAATTTCCACCAGTTGTTCGTGAAACCCTTAAACAAATTGCACGTAAAAGTCTGCAAGATAATATTTATTCATTATTAGCAAAAGCGCAAACAATTGCACCCATTTCACAAGCTACAAATGGGACTGCAGCTGCAGAAGAAACATTGCGCAATAAAATTGCAGATGTACGAGAAATATCTCCTAAGTTTACTCAACTTTTAGAAATTATGAGTCAAGGTGGCATTGGTACGGGCTTTGTTCAGATGAGAACAATGCTTGGAACGCTGTCGAGTCGATTGCTTGCTCAAGTCGATCAATTGTTGACGGGCTATAAACTTTACCGTGTCAAAGATGATAATTTCAACTGGTGGGATGGGATGAATTCACCGATGTTAGAAGGGTTTAGTGTTCAGGATACCCAGGATATGAAATCTTTTCTAGAGCAGCAACGTCAACTGCTTCGTAATCTTGCCTTGGATTATGCAGAACCCATGGTTCATTTTCTTTCCTCGCCGGTGATGAAGGAATTTGACGGAAATCTACTTTTACTTAACAAGTGGCGTCGAATTATTGACGAAGTTAAAGCTTATGAGAGCAAGCGTCCCGACAATACAATTAATGTTCTTGAGACTGCAATTACAACTGATCTGATGTCTATTGATCTAAAAAAATGTTTTAAAGCAATTCCACTAGAACAAGTTAAACATGCCTCAGGTGATTTTTTCACGAATCGTCAGATTGCGCTAAAACGTGGCATTCTTGCGCGGTGTGAAGTATTGCAACGTCAAAAAGCAATTGATGGCTATAAAAAACTTTCTGGATATTTTAATGATAACTTGAAACAAAAATTTCCTTTTATATTAAAGGCTGCTAATAATACGCCCGAAGCCGAACCAGATGATATTAAAGAATTTTTCAAAATTTATAAGGATGTGGGCGATGCGCCAAAGGTTATTTTAGATCAGGTTTATCAATTAGGCACAGATGCTCAAGATGCTTATAATTTTCTACAGTCTATGGAAAAAGTAAAAACGTTTTTTGATCCTTATCTTAGTTCTAAAAATCCGGCTGATTTACCAGCTTTTGACTTTACTGTTAACTTTCGCACCAATCAAGCAAAGGAAGTAAAAGGGAATTTAATTATTGATTGGGAAGCAATGCCCGATGATCAAACAAAAATCACGAACCATGATAAAAGTCGCAATGGCAAGTGGATTTTTGGGGATGATTTTACTTTAAGTTTACGTTGGCCAAATGTATCGCAAACACAGCCCTATATGGATCCAGCTCAAGTGCCAGTGATGACGGTGGAAAACGGAATAGCGAAGTTTGCCTATCCAGGTCGTTGGTCTTTGTTGTGGATGTTACGCAAACAAATAGCGCCAACAGCGGATTATAGCCCGATTACAGATCCATTCCCTTATGTGTTAAAGTTTAGTATTCCAAATGGTCCAGTAGAAAAGACAACAGTTTATACGACAGTGACTCTTCTGACACCACCAAAAGGGACAAAGTCTGGAAAGCCAATGCGATTACCAGATTTTCCTGAAGGTGCGCCAGAATTGCCGGAATCAGTGACCAGTAAGGCTGATGAGTCAGTGTTAGTCAATGGTACGGTGGAAGATATTGAACCTCAGGATCAACCAGAAGAGCCAATGCCAGAGCCAACTGAAGCACCATCACCAAAAGATGATAAAAAGAAAGAGGAAAAACCTGCTGCTGATGTGAATGCTGCAGAGTAGAGACCATTGCATTACGAATCAAAGTTTGGTTTGTTGCTTTTTAAATTTACCGAGCATAATTTTCAAACTTTGACTCACGAAGAGTATAGTAATTTATATGAAGGTAAGATAAAGTTGGGTAAAAGATATCCAACATAAAATAAATATACTGATGATGAATCAAACTTTGTATTTCTGTCTTCCCATCTTGACATATAAGGTGTTATCTTGCCTGCGTCTTTTGAATCAAAAAGGGGATACATGTCCATTTCTTTAAATTATTCACCTGTGGTTGACCAAGCGGTATCAACAACCTTAACTGGCTTGCCGCCTTCTGCCTATTCTGCGCTAATTGTAAATTTACATGCAACGGTTGAAAACTATGCTAGATTGTCCAGTATTGCTGGAAAAGCAGAGTGTGCTGCCGTTTTAAAAGCAGATAGTTATGGATTAGGCGCTGTGCCTATTGGTTTACGTTTACAAGAAAGTGGATGCCGTACCTTTTTTGTTGCCTATATTGATGAGGGGATTCAGCTTCGACAAGCCTTTATTCAACATAACATTGAAGTAGACATTTTTGTCTTAAATGGTCTTTTGCCTGGACTAGAGTCTACATTTACTGATTATAATTTAATTCCCACTTTAACAGATTTAGATCAAGTTAGCCGTTGGCAAGAATACGCTAAGACAGTGGGGCGTAAACTACCAGCCTCTCTTCATATCGATACGGGAATGGCTCGCACTGGGTTACCTGGCAAAGAGATTCAATCATTATTAGATTCACAATTATTAAGTGGTATTGATATTAAGCTGATTTTAAGCCAAATGGTATATAGCCATGGCGAAGATCCAGTCTATAGCGCCTTTCAGCGCCAACGTTTTGAATCGGCTTTGCGGCAATTACCAAAAGCACCAGCAAGTCTTTCAAAATCTGGCGCTATTTTTCTAGGAGCGGATTATCATTATCAAATGGTGCGTCCTGGGATTGGTCTTCATGGAATTAATCCAACAACAGATCAAGAAAATCCATTACTACCGGTGGTGAGTCTATGGGCAAAAGTTTATCAAGTGCAAGATGTTGTATGTGGCCAAACGATTGGTTATTCTCAAACATTTCAAGTCAAATCGCCAATGAAAATTGCAACAATTACACTTGGTTATGCCGATGGATATCCTTGGACATTGGCTAATAAAGGATATGTATATTTTGGTGATTATCAGGCGCCAATTGTGGGACGAATTTCGATGGATTTGATGACTGTTGATGTAACTCATATACCAGAGTCCTTGGTTCATAATGGTGCATGGGCACAAATCATTGGTCAAGAGATGACAATCGATAAAATTGCACAAGCAGCAGGAACTGTGCCGTATGAAGTTCTCTTGGGGTTGGGAAAAAGATTTCAACGAATTTACACTTAATATAACAAAAGTAGGTTAATATGGGATTTTTAAGTGCCATTGGCAAAATAAGTATTGCCTTCATTGCAACAACAGGGCGAATAGGGTTGTTTTTTGTTGAATCAATTCTCTGCTTGATGCGACCACCATGGTATTGGCGACAAATTGGAGCACAGCTTATCAAAATCGGTTATTTTTCTTTGCCAGTAGTAGGGTTAACCGCTATTTTTACAGGAATGGTTTTGGCGCTGCAAAGTTATACGGGTTTTTCACGTTTTTCTGCAGAAGGGGCAGTGGCAACTGTTGTTGTTTTATCGATGACGCGTGAACTAGGCCCGGTTCTAGCAGGGTTAATGGTGGCAGGGCGTGTGGGCGCGTCAATGGCCGCGGAAATTGGCACCATGCGGGTCACAGAACAAATCGATGCGCTGACGACACTTTCTACTAATCCAATGCAATATCTAGTTGTCCCTCGGCTTATTGCCGGTGTTCTTATGATGCCAATTTTAGTGTTTGTTGCTGATATTATTGGGGTTTTAGGCGGTTATCTGGTTAGTGTTTATCAATTGGGATTTAATTCGGGTAATTATTTGCAAAAAACCCTACAATATCTTGAACCTCAAGATGTTACGTCTGGATTGATTAAGGCTGCGGCCTTTGGCTTGATTATTTCACTGATGGGTTGCTATCACGGCTATTATTCAGCACGTGGTGCAGAAGGTGTTGGCCGAGCAACGACGAATGCTGTGGTTGGGTCATCAATTCTCATTTTATGTATGAACTATGCTTTAACGGCGATTTTGTTTAATCGATGAAAGGCACCTCTTCTATGTCACCTGTCGTACCAAAAATTCAAGTCCGCGGTCTTTGTAAAAGCTTTGGCAAAAAAATGATCCTTGATCATATTGATCTTGATTTAATGTCAGGTGAATCTTTTGTTCTGATCGGGGGATCGGGCACTGGGAAGTCGGTTTTAATTAAGTGTATCATCGGGTTACTTCAACCAGATAGTGGTGAAATTCTAGTTGATGGCGTCAATATCGCAAAAATTAGTCGCCATGAACGCCAATCACTGCTTTCAAAATTTGGCATGCTTTTTCAGGGAGGGGCGCTTTTTGACAGTTTGCCCGTTTGGCAAAATATTTGCTTTGGGTTGATGCATGAGAAAAAAATCACCAAGTCAGAAGCAAAAAAAATTGCTATTCAGTTATTACAAGCGGTTAATTTAGATGCAGCAATTGCTGATGTTTACCCAGCAGAACTTTCAGGTGGGATGCAAAAACGCGTTTCTTTAGCGCGCGCCATTGCCATGAAGCCAGAGGTTATTTTCTTCGACGAACCAACAACGGGACTTGATCCAATTGTAAGTGGCAATATTAATGATTTGATTATTAAATGTGTACGCGATATTGGCGCTAGTGCAATTACCATTACTCATGATCTGAACAGTTTGCGCCGTATCGCCGACCGTGTGGGCTTGCTATTTCAAGGAAAAATGATTTGGGTGGGTTCGTTAGCAGAACTTGAAACAACAGATAATCCGTATGTCACCCAATTCATTAACGGTCGTGCGGACGGGCCGTTTACGACCGGTTAATTCCAATGTAAATATCAAGAACCGCTGGGGTTAGGTCACTTGCACGTTCATCATAAACTTCAAAATCTGCGATATAGCTTCTTTCACCGCCAAGTATTTCAGGGGACATAGTCCAGATTTCTTGCCATGCCTTGATACATACTTTTAGCATCGAACCAGAGTCAGTTGTAAATTTAATATATGTTTGGTTGGCGATGCTGAGTTGTTTTAAGTCTGCTGATACATCTTCAAATGACTCTACCTCTTCACCAATAAAGTAAGTATAGTCTCCTGTAACATCGCTTTCATACTCTGTATAAACACAATAAGTAACTCCGGGGTTTTTGCGATGAGTTATTTTTGCAGGTAGTGCATTTTGAAAATACTGTTGGATTGTTGCCCCGATTTTTGCAGTTGATGGATGCATTTCCAAGGCATTGTTGGTGCGAACCGTAATGCCAACAAGCTTTATGGTTGGTAATTCTATAAGTTGTTTTTGCATTTTATATATTCCTGAGATTAGTTAATGGGATGAGAGACAAGCGGTAGTAATATAAAAGGATGACCGAAATAAGAGATAAACAAGCCATTCCTAAAACCAGAAAAGCAGGTGCCAGTTTAGAGCCTGTCAGCTGGACACTTAACAAAGCCATAAGTGGTGCAGTGCCACCAAAGATGGCATTGGCAATATTATAAGAGATCCCCACACCGCTACAACGATTTATGACAGGATAAAGTTGAACAACAAAACTAGAACGAGGGCCAAAGCAAAGACCTAAGCTGATGGAAAAGAGACAGTGACAGACAATAATCCAAGCTGTGGACAAATAATAAGTAGCATAAACAGCTGGAATAATCGTCAAAATACTACCAGCAATACCAATCAAAAGACTTTGATATTGACCAATTTTATCTGAGAGTAATGCGCCTATCAGTGTCGCTGGCATCATAATTAATAGACTCGCGAGGGAAAGATACATCGAAAGTTCAGGGGTTGTTTGTTGCGGTAGATAGATAATTAAAATATAATAACCACAAGCATTAATGGCTAGAAACGTAATGGAAAGTAAAAAAGTGAAGGGATCTTTTAAAATAGCATCCCGCACAACATAACGTCTGGATGTGACAGAAGATTCTAAAAACTCAGGTGTTTCAACCAATTGATGCCTCATTATTAACCCCAATCCACCAAATAAAATACCCATCAAAAAAGGCAGCCGCCAACCCCAACTGAGCATTTGATCGCTGGTTAAAACACTGGTAAGGCCAAGCGATGTGAGTGTTGCTAAAATCATACCGGCAGAACTACCCATGTCTGCCCAGGAACCAAAATAGGCTCGCTTGTTTTTGGGCGCATTTTCAATTAGGTAAATAATGGACCCGCTAAATTCACCCCCCAAAGAAAGGCCTTGAATCAGCCGGCAACATAAAATGAGAAGGGGCGCAAGAAAGCCAATTTGATGGTAAGTGGGAAGTAATCCAATTGTCACAGTTGGAATTGTCATCATTAAAATAGAGATAATCAGGCTGATTTTTCGGCCGTAATGATCACCAATATAGCCGGCAATAATAGCACCAAGAGGGCGCATAATAAAGCCGATTGCAAATATGCTATAAGTGAGAAAAAGCGCTGTAGTTGGATGATCAGAGGGAAAGAATAGCTGGCTAATGTAAGGGGTTAAATAACCAAAAATGGCGAATTCATACCATTCTAAAATGTTGCCAACAAAACAACTTACCCTTATTTTAAGCAAAGAGAGTTGTTGCTTTGTCATACTCATAAAACACTCATATTAATAAAAAACTAACATTTTCGTTATTTTATAGTCTATTTTACATTATGAATGAAAGCCAACTAAAAGTGAAAGGAGGGCGTTGTTCACATATGATACTCATTTTTTATTGTTTTATTACGTCTTGTTTTGCACAAGTAGCCTATGATCCAGCCTTTATAGTTGGGTGGAATGCCATACCTCATTATGATAGTTTTATCTTGGCGCCATATGATATTATTTTAGATGCAAAGGATGAGTACGCTCTTCCTCCGCGATTGCGAAGTCCTCGATTTTCAATTCCAACAACGCCTCATAGCGTTAATCTTGAAGGATTTAAAGCACTTAATATTTCGGGAAGTGGACAGTTTTCTGAGAGCCAGCTTGCCTTTTTTGTGCACTATTTAGTAAAAAACCACCAGGTTCAAGCTCATAAATTTGTAGTGGTGGATTTACGTGAAGAGCCCCACGGTTTTATAAATCAAGATGCTGTAACTTTTTATTATGGACCACTCACTTTAAAAAAAAATCAACCATCTGCTGTGATTCTAGCTGACGATCAGCAAAGAATGCGTTTTGCGCAAGCATGTAATTATGTATTAGTGAATCATATTACCAAGCACGATGGAATGCCTGCTACAAAAAAACCAAATATTATTGCCCTCAAATCAGCCGCTACTGAACAAGAGATTGCGGCAAAACTAGGAGTACAATATATTCGTATTTCAGTGACAGATCATTTTCGACCAGACCACAATGATGTGAATGAGTTCATCAATTTTGTGAATAGTCTTGATGAGGATGCTTGGGTTCATGTTAAGTGCCGAGGTGGACGAGGGCGTACCACCACTTTTATGGTTATGTACGATATGCTAAAAAACCCACAACTAACTAAAGATGACTTTTTTAAACGGCAAGTATTGATTCATGGAGTCAATTTTTTAAAAATGTCAGTTGCAAAGGGGCATGAATGGAAGTCAGCACTAGCAGCGGGGCGTCTTCAATTTCTCAATTGCTTTTATGAATATTTGCATGCCCCCGATGGATATGTAAAATATATGGAAGGTTCAAAGGAAAATCATTATAAATGGTCTGATTGGGTGCGGATCCATTACCCCGGGTTGGTGGATGAGACTTATGAGTCAGTTATTGAATGAAAGCATCGATGAGGTTTAAAATTTTCTGACAATGAGTTTTTAAAGAAAAATCATAGTTTATAAGTTGATTAGCATCTTTATTAAAGCAGAAATCAGTCGTGAGTGCCTGACGAATAACTACATCTAAATCTTCAATGTTGCCAGATTCAAAAACAAGTTTAACAGACTCATCTATAACCTCGCTGGCACCAAGTTTATCGCTAACAATAATAGGTGTTTCAGATTGAATAGATTCAATAGCTACTAACCCAAACGGTTCATAGGTTGATGCCATGATCGTAAAATCTGCAGCCTGATAGAATGGTAAAATATCATTGTGATGGCCATAATATGTAATATTTGGTGCCGTGCGTGATAAAGGGCGTCCAACAACGGCAAGATGAATTGGCAGATTAGATGTGCTGAAATAGGATTCAAGCAGCTTGTATCCTTTGCGCGTATGGCTGGAAGAAGGAAAAAGGAAAATTTTTTTATTAAGAGGTAGATTTAGCGATTTTTTAAGGGCTTCTTTTGAGACAACAGGATAAAACCGACTTGCATCAACAGGGGGGTAAAGCACATGAATTTTACTGGTGGGAATATTGTAAAATTGCTTTAATTCCTCAGCCATTAATTGTGAATGTGCAATAATTAGTTGCGCATTTTGATAAAGATTTCGCTCTAATTTAATTTGCAAACGGTCACTAAACTTTATTTTTTTTAGCGTATTTTTTAAAAATCCGATGTGAGTACCACCACAAATAGCAACTTGTGAACAAGTATTACGTGTAACACTAATTAATGGTGCAGAATCAAGGTTTTTTTGCTTTTGCTGCAATAAGTAAGAATAGAGTTGATCACGTAGTTTTCCAGGTACCCATGAAGTATTGATGAGAACAGGGATTATTTTCTTGTATTCAGGCAAAGAAGAATCAAACTTTTTTGCAAAGCAAGTGATTGCAATATCTAGTTCAGAAAAGCCATTGATGAGGTCGATAACATATCGCTCCATTCCCCCACCATACTGCAGTTTATGACAGGCGATTCCAATTTTTTCTATCGTCATTTTAGTATACACAGTAGCAAAGGTTGGCCAATTTTATCTTGAAGTTTACTCAAGCATTTTGGTCAGCATTAGTCAAATTTTAATTTTCATTCAACCTTACAAAGCCTAATTGACTATATTAACCCCAATAATGGATAAGGAAACTTGAAACCCTTTGGATTAACGGCTCTTTTCCTGACATCAGAACCCTAACAATACTCAAATAGACTAACTATTCTGCGCTTTTTATGAACCCGATATCAAGAAATCGCTCGTTACTCCTTGCTTTTAAAGCATCCTTATCCATTACTGGGGTTATATAGCTAAAGCAATATAATTTCATCAATTTTCTAGATTGATTTTTGCCGAACTTTCGGTGCCTCAAAATCCTTAAAGAGACTAACTATTCGCGGATTTTGAGGCTTGAAATTTCGATCAAAACTGCATCATAAAATGTGACATAATTAGGTTGCTTTAGCTATAGTAATAGAAAGATTTTAAATCTTATGTCATAAAATGTATATGCTTCAACGAATGAAGGAATATGACCATGATAAATCAAATATCAGGAAAATTAATTCGAGATCTTTTACCCAAACGTGCCAAAAATGCAACTAAATTTACAAATGGGTATGTGAGTGTTGTTGGTGGTTCAATTGATTTTCCAGGAGCCGTTAGGCTAGCATCACATGCTGCAGCAAGGATTGGGGCTGGTGGTGTCATTGCTCTTATTCCAGAATCAATTCGTCACACCACGGGGGCTTTTTCACCTGAAATTATTGTGTGGGAGCTTAAAGAATATCAGGATCATTTGACCCACGCATCTGCTTTTGAAAAAGTTGATAAAGCGCATGATAATTCAAAAGCTATATTAATTGGATGTGGAATGGGGCGAGAAGGAGAAACAATTCTTTTCATCAAGGATTGCTTGTCTCATATAACCAAACCATGCGTGATTGATGCTGATGCCTTATATGCGCTGGGCGTATTGGGAGAAAAATTTATCATCGAACGGCCGCATCGTCAGTGGGTTTTAACACCTCATGCGGGTGAATTTGAACGTCTTTTAACTGCTTTTGGATATGCATTTGATCAAAATATTGCTCAGAAACTTGCGGTAAAATGGCAGTGCACGCTTGTTTTAAAAGGTGCACCAACAATGATTTATTTGCCAAATGGGGATTGTTTTGAAAATCCAACCGGTAATCCTGCAGCAACTACGGCTGGATGTGGCGATGTATTAGCCGGGATCATTGCTGGATTATTAGCGCAAGGACTGTCTACTGAACATGCAGCGATGACCGGCATGTATATAGCTGGAAAAGCAGCGGATGAATACGTTAAAACATATAAATTTCATTCTCTACTTGCCTCTGATATTATCGACTGGTTGCCCCTTATGCTTAGAATTTTTAATGATATAGAAGAAGAAAAATAATGATTATTCAAGGTACTGTAAAATCTCTAGGCATGGATGCCGATGGCTTAGTAGAACATGAAGGTGAAAAATATTACGTACCCTATACAGCTCCAGGGGATGTGATTGAATTCGAAGTTATCAAAGAAAAGCGTCGCACGCGCCTTAACGTAACGCAAATTATCACACCTTCACCACTTCGAACAACTCCGCCTTGTTCGCATTTTGGTAGTTGTGGTGGGTGTAAATTACAACACGTCACAAACGAATTTTACCTTGATTTTAAGATGCAACAATTAATGCGAGCTCTTGATTTTCACGGTGTTGTGCCAGAAGAAGTACGTCCTGTTCATGTGATTCCCGAACACAAACGTCGCCGTATTTCTCTTACCTTTGCGCATCGCTTTGAAGGGATGGTGCTGGGGTATGTACGTCGTCAGTCAAAACATATTATTGATGTGCAACAGTGCTTTCTTATTCGTCCAGAAATTGAGAGCTTATTACCAAAGTTGAGAGATTTTTTGCGGATGCTCTTTCCTCACCGAGAATCTGGTTATGTCGATATCATTGCCAGTCGTACAGGATTAGATGTCAATGTAAAGACGGGGTATCTTAAAAAATTGAATTGGGAACAGTCAGAGTTATTTACAGCATTTGCGGTTGACAATAATCTTGCCCGTTTATCTCTTAATTATCGTCCAGTAATAACGATTTCTGAACCAACTGTTCAATTCAGTGGTGTTAATGTAGTGGTTGAGGCTGGAAAATTTCTTCAAGCCAGTGATGAGGCGGATGCCTTTATGTTGGCGTGTGTGGAAGAGTATATGCCAAAGAAAATCGCTTATGGTCTTGATCTATTTTCTGGACGAGGTACATTTACCTTTTTATTGGCAAAAAAAGCACCAGTTGATGCGTTTGAATGTGAGCAAGATGCAATTAATGCTATGCAAGCAGCGGCAAAAAATATTCGCGCGGATTTGAATGTCATTAAGCGTGATTTATTCACCTATCCATTGCAAAAAGAAGAACTTGCTAAATATGATTTTATCATGGTTGACCCTCCCAGAGCTGGGGCTTTACAGCAGGTAGAACAAATTGGGCAATCAACGGTGAAAGATCTTGTCTATATTTCGTGTAGCCCAGCTTCCTTTGCGCGTGACGCTCAGATTTTGAAACAGCATGGATTTGTTTTAAATTCTGTTACGCCACTTGATCAATTTTTATGGTCAGAACATTTAGAAGTGATTGCGAAATTTAGTCGATTATAGATCACCTTTACTTTTTATTAATTTTTTTATTCTAAACTATAAATTAATTCTATTCTAAAAATGGTGTTTAAAAATGATTAAGAAGATCTATTACCTAAGTGTCAGCATCATGAGTGTTGGGTTTTTGTTGAACATAAATCCTGCATATGCAAACGACAACTGTACAACATATTGCCAAGAAAATATGTGTCGTCATTCACCAGATCTTGCAACCATTTGTTACGAAGAATGCTCACAAGCTCGGGCATGTCATTTAGCTGCATTTGATGAATTGCGTAAATTGAAGGAGCAAATTCAGCGTTCAAAAAAACAGTATACGAGAAATAAATCAGATGTGGTAACTGAGATAGCTCCAGAAACACCTACTCTAACCACACCAATAGATGATATGCCATCAATCGAAATTCCATCAGGTATACCAATACCTCCGCCACCACCACCATCATTAGAAATAAGGGAAACACCAAAAACCCTTGAAGAACAAATTCGTGAAACAAAAGAATTGATGGAAAATAAAACTCAAGAACAAGAAAATTCCGTTGAAAAGCCAATAGCGTCTACATCTGACATATCGTCATCTAACATAAACAAAATGCCTGAAACTCTCATGGATCAAATTCGCGCAGGTAAGCAGTTAAATAAGGTTCAAGAATCTGAGACACAAAAACCAGAAACTCTCTTGGATCAAATTCGTATTGGAAGGCAATTAAAAAATGCTCAAGAACGAGAAATAGCACCTGAACCGCCTAAGCCGGAAACTCTCTTGGATCAAATTCGTATTGGAAGGCAATTAAAAAATGCTCAAGAACGAGAAATAGCACCTGAACCGCCTAAGCCGGAAACTCTCTTGGATCAAATTCGTGCGGGTAAGCAATTAAACCCACCTACCGAGCGACTACCAAGCAAAGCATGGGAAAATAAAGTATCTGATTTATCAGAAGTTCATGTCCCAGAGTAGTTGAAATGTCATAAAAAACACTTAGGTTGACAAATGTTTTATACTAAATTTGTCAACCTAAGTCTTGATTTTCACAAAGTAGGTAATAGGTCTATTCTGGTTTTTTTGCGTCTTTAATCAATGTATTAATAATGCTTGGATCAAGTAATGTTGATGTATCCCCAAAATTATCTAGTTCACCCGCAGCAATTTTGCGTAAAATTCGCCGCATCACTTTGCCTGATCTGGTTTTAGGTAGATTGTCTGTGATTTGAATGTGGTCAATCGTCGCAATAGGGCCAATTTTGGATCTTACCCATTGAATAAGGATTTCTTCAATGTTTGCTTGTTGCTGAAGAGAACTCAAAACTACATATGCATAAATTCCCTGACCTTTAATTGTATGAGGCCATCCAACAACGGCAGACTCAATCACAGCTTCATGAGCATTGAGCGCGGATTCAATTTCAGCCGTACCAATACGATGCCCAGAAACGTTTAACACATCGTCTACACGTCCGGTGATCCAATAATAACCATCTGCATCACGAAAACAACCATCGCCAGTTGTGTAAAGACCGGGATACATTGTAAAATACGTTTCAATAAATCGTGGTTTATCATTGTATAAGGTGCGCGCTTGCCCTGGCCATGAATCCTTGATCACTAAATTGCCGCTTGCTTCATCTTTTAAAAAATGCCCATCTTGATCAACGATTGCGGGTTGAATGCCATAAAAGGGTAAGGTGGCGGATCCGGGCTTTAAAGGGATAATACGAGGCAAAGGTGAAATCATGATTCCGCCTGTTTCAGTTTGCCACCACGTGTCAACAATGGGACAGGCACCAAACCCAATTTGGTCATGATACCATTGCCATGTTGCAGCATCGATTGGTTCCCCAACTGATCCTAAAAGTTTTAGTGAATCACGTGTTGTTGTTTTTAAATGTTCTTCACCAAGACGAATAAGAGAACGAAGTGCCGTGGGAGCTGTGTAAAAAATCGTTACTTTATATTTATCAATAATTTGCCAAAATCTCTCAGGTGTTGGATAGGTCGGAATTCCTTCAAACATTACGGTTGTGGCGCCATTCGCCAACGGACCATAGATAATATAGCTATGACCCGTGATCCAACCTACATCTGCCGTGCACCAATAGATATCTGCCGATTCATACCCAAACACATGTTCAAAGGTCATTGCCGCATAGACTAAATATCCCCCTGTGGTGTGAAGAACACCTTTCGGTTTACCCGTGGAACCTGATGTGTATAAGGCAAATAATGGATCTTCTGCACCAATAGGTGTTACAGGGCAATCAACGGGCTCGTTGCTAAGTAAATCATGATACCATAGATCACGTTGTTCTATCCAAGAGGTTGGAGCCTCAAGGCGTTCAACCACAATAACATTGGTGACAGAATCAACCGTTGCCAAGTCTAAAGCACTGTCGACATTTTCCTTGAAAGGCAAGGTTTTTCCACCACGTAAGGCAACGTTAGATGTGATGATAATTTTAGGGCTGCAGTCATCGATACGGCTACTTAAAGCATCTGGTGAAAACCCGCCAAAGACGACACAGTGAACTGCTCCAATCCGTGCACAAGCAAGCATCGATACAGCGGCTTCAGGAATCATCGGTAAATAAATGACGATTCGATCCCCCTTTTCAACGCCTAAACGTTTTAATGAATTAGCAAGACGGCAAACTTCTTGATGTAATTCTTGATAAGTAAGAGTGCGATAGTCTTCAGGATTATCTCCTTCCCAAATGATGGCGGTCTTATTACCAAGCGTTTCTAGATGACGATCAAGGCAATTTTCACAGGCATTTAAAAGGCCATCTTCATACCAGCGAATAGAAAAATCAGCTGCATCAAAAGAGGTGTTTTTAACTTTGGTATAAGGTTTGATCCATGAAAGACGTAACCCCTCTTCACCCCAAAATTTTTCAGGATTATTGATGGATAAATCATAAGATTTTTTATAGTCGGCCAAAGTTCTTACTTGCTGCATGATCATTTCCTAAGTATCTCTTTATGGTTACCCATAATTGGGACAAAATTTGAATAAACAAGCAAGTAAATTATTTAAGGCCTCATCATATTGCTAACCGCGGGGAGCATGTTTAGCAAGAATTCGCTGCAAAGTGCGCCGGTGCATTTTTAAGCGTCGGGCTGTTTCTGACACATTGTTTTGGCATTCGGCAAACACGCGTTGTATATGTTCCCATTTGACTCGGTCAGGCGACATTGGATTTGCGAGGGGTGGCGGGGGATTGTCGCCTCGATTCAATAAAGCGCGGGCAATTTCGTCAGCGTCAGCTGGTTTAGGAAGATAATCAACAGCACCGTGCTTAATGGCAGCCACTGCCGTTGCGATGTTACCATAACCGGTTAAAATGATAATACGAGTGTTAGGGTTGCTTTTTTTGATATCATCAACTAAATCGAGGCCATACCCATCTGTAAGTTTAAGATCTAAAATCGCATAGTCAAACTGATGTTGCTTTAGCTGTAAACGGCTTTGCGCCAGACTATCAGTTGTAATGGCTTCAAATCCTTTTTTCATCATAATCCGTGCCAGACGTTCGCGTAAAGGAAGATCATCATCAACAATAAGTAACCGATTATGACCGATTAGTGGGTGTTCAGACATGTTGATTTTCCTTACTAACGGTTTTGCGACGCAATTGAATATGACAGTGCGCCCCCTTTTTATTTTTAAAATAGAGAGTTCCATCAATTTTTTCCAGCAATGTTTGTGCGATAAAAAGTCCCAGCCCCAAATGATATTTTGCATCATCAGAAGAGCGTCCTGACACATATGGTTCACCTAATTGATCTAAAATTGAATCAGGATACCCAGAGCCATCATCGTTGACAACGATATGAATCATTTCTTCATCCCAACTAAGGGTAATGTGAAGGATGGATTTAGCAAAGTGCCATCCATTTTGTAAGATGTTATTGAGACCGTGGATAAGTTCTGGTGTTAGGTGTAAAGTGGGTTCTTTGCCTTGCGAAATAACCTTGATTTGTAAGATCTTAGCAGGATTAGGTGGTAATCTGGCAATGATTAATTGTAAAGTTGCTTGCAGGGCTAAAATCTCATAAGGAAGGGTTTTTTCACCAGCGAAATTTTTGGCCAGTTCTTCTAAGATATGGCGGCAACGATTAAGTTGTTCCTTAATTAATGTCAGATCTGCTTGATGGGAAGGATTGATGATTTCATCGTGTAGATCGTTCGTGATCAACGTAATTGTGGTAAGGGGACTGCCAAGTTCATGGGCAGCAGCAGCAGCCAAAGCCCCAAGAGAGGCAAGTCGTTGTTCGCGAGCCAAAGCTAGAGTGCTAGCATGCAAGGCATTGACAAGACGGCGACCTTCTTTGGCAACACTTTCAACGTAAAGCGCAATAAAGATAATGGCTGTTGCCAGCGCAATGCCTGATCCAATTTTAAGTGCGAGTGGTAATTCAAGACCATATGTTTCCCATGGCAAAGGGTAGGGAGATAAAGCAAGGATGACGATAGCACCAAGAGCACAGGCACATAAAAAAAGGGATCGTTTTGCGGGTAAAAACCCAGCCGCGATGACCACCGGAGCCAAAAGCAACACACCAAAAGGATTGTTAAGGCCGCCTGAAAGATACAAAATTGTTGTCAGCTGTCCTAAGTCATAAAGCAAATAAGCGGCAACGTGTCGCTGGGGAATAAGGTTGCCTTTTGTGCGAATAAGGGAAAATATAGCATTGACAATGAAAGACAACAACATAACAATGCTGAGTTTTTGAAGAGGTAATTCAAATTTAAAGCCATAATAAATAATCAAAATAGTTAGCAGTTGACCAGCAACTGCAATCCACCGAAGGGTGATTAAAAGCTGAATAGGAATTGCACTGAAATTCATGATAATAATGACCTTAAGGGATGCTTAAAAAACAATACTTAATTACAGAGAGTAAAGCGATGACTTTTAGATATATTCGATTGGGAATTTTAGGCCTGGCTTTAGGAATTGGGGTGTTAGGGATACTAACCTATTACGTTAAGGTAACACCTAAGAGTTATGTTAGCTCGCCAACAGCCAAGACATTGCCTAATTTAGGTGGGCCATTTCAACTGACAGATCAGTTTGGGAAAATCCGCACGAATGAAGACTTTAAGGGAAAAATAATGCTGCTTTATTTTGGGTACACATTTTGTCCAGATGTTTGTCCGTTGGGGCTGCAAAATATTACCGCTGGGCTTCACCAATTAGGACGGGATATTGAACAAGTGGTTCCGATCTTTATTACTATTGATCCCGAACGGGACACAGTTGAAGATCTAAAAATTTATGCACAAAACTGGCATTCTTCTTTTGTGATGTTAACGGGACAGAAAAGTGATTTGGATCCCGTTTTAAAGGCTTACAAAGTGTACGCGGTGAAAGCAAAACCAGATGGCACCATGGCTGATTATTTGATGGATCATAGTGCGTTGGTATATGTGGTTGATGGTACGGGGAAACTTGTGGACTATTTTCCGCATACGACTGAGCCAAATGAAATTGCAAAAGTCATTCAAAAACATATTCAATTATTTAAAAATAGGTGATTAAAAACCTTTATAAAAACGATACACTTACTTTGCGAAATTCATAAGATCTTACAAAATAAAGTTTGATTAATAGTTTCTTTATGAATAAGCGTTACAATAAATGCTTACCTTATAAAAAGGATCTATCGGATGAAAATTTTGTCTACGTTTTCAGTTGTTATACTAAGTCAAATTGCTATAAGTGGTAATCTAGTATGGGCTGCTGAAGCTCCAACCGCGCCGTCCGCTGCTACAGAGACCGCACCGAGAGAAGAAAAAAAAGCAAGAATTCCTACAGCCATTACTCAACTCACTTTACCTAATACGTTAACAATAGAAGGTGAAACATATTATAAGCATGTTTCAGCAAAACATAAGGTTATTTCCTATATGCGAGGTTCACCAACAATTCCAGATAAGAATTTATTACATTACACTTTCCATCCCCTCATTGCGAAGGGAGTCCTTAATTTTCATATAACGCCTGCGGGTAAACCGCCACATAAACATATATATTTCAATTACACAATAGGTTCTGCTAGTGATTAGCCAACATATAGTAGACGATTCCCAGTAAGAGCAACCTTAAGTGCCCCCTAGAAAGATCACTTGATAGGCTTGCAAAACTATTTATAGCTACTTTAAAGGAACAAAAAGCATTTTAGGCATATCTTTTATAAATCTTTGATGATGTCTTCGTGACATCATCATTTCAAAATATCTCATTATGCAATGGTCGCATTTTTATAATAGCAATTTTTATAATTTTACATATCTAGCTGAAAAGGTTGTGGCGTATGAACATAAGGAGTTGTCGGCAATGTCTCTGTTGAAACAGATTCCATAACAGATGCTGCCGGAGCCTTGTCTGCATCTCGCCACACCCCTGCTATTCCTTGGATGCATATTTGTAGTTTTTCACACAATTTGGCATCATTCCTATTATTGACTTCAAACAACCCAGCCACCATTTTGTCAAAAAAACTGGCTAATTTTTTTGCATGCTCAGAGCTAGTCTGGTCAATATTATTGCTAATGGTCATGATGATTACAACAGCTTGGTCAATATTGACAAAACGCTCTTCGATCTTATTATCATGAATAGCTTGTATAGCTTTACCCACCAGCCTGACACAATAATCAAGCAACAAAGCAACAAAGCAACTTGACCAACTTGAGTCGCTGAAATAGCTTCGATGCGTTGATAGCGTTGGGTTTGGTTTAACTTCATGTTGATCCCTTTCAAGATTATCTTTTGTTAGCAGCTGGGAAGCCGTCGAGTAACATTTTAACTGTGTTATATTTTTCCTGAGCCATAGAAACTCTACTAAAAGAAGCTTCAAAAGAAGCCATTTGTTTATTGATAGTTTGTTCCATTTTTTTTATTTTTTCTGTTTCGTCTTGGTTTTTTTGCTTAATTTTTTCAATTGCTTGCAATAGTGGGCCATCGATATTAAAGGGTGGTAAAAGCTTCTTATCTGGGTTCATGTTAGGATCAACGGCATGAGTAATAGCTCCATTAACTTTTGCCATAATCCCGGGGGTAATATTATATGTTGTCGAAACGGAGGTATTATTGGCCAGCGGTTTATTGTATTGGAACTTAAATTTATCCAAACAATTATGCACTCCTTTAAATTCAACTGTAGGGCGACCGCCTGCAACAGAAACATTGCCCACGTAAGTAAAGCCATTCACAAGAGCCGTTGCAGTTAAAACACCATTGCTATCATTCGCTATTGTTATAGTCATATCTTGTCCGACAAAGTCAGCGTCAAGAACAAATGGTGAATCAATGATGGCAAAATCTGCATTAGTATTCTTTACAGTATTGCCAAATAAACTAACCAATTCATCAATTTGACCATTAAGGGCTTTTGTCCATCTTTCTTCCCCACCTTTAGGATCTAATCTTAAAGATCCATCTGCTTTGCCAATTTTACCATCTGTACTATAACTCGTCAGGTTAAGCTGTAGACCAATTGACATTAAGCTATTTAGTGAACTTCCTGTTGATCCAGAACTTGGGGCACACATGTTTTTTTGTAACTCTTTCATAAATTGAGTCACATACTTAACATCTGTTAACAAAGCTTCTTCTTCTGGGCCTGAAAAATCTGACTTCATTGCTGTTTGTTTGTTGTAAAATGTATTCAAATCATTATAAACATTAATGAAATTATCAAGGCCTTCCATGATAGACTGCTTGTCTTCTGTCACATTTACGGTGATTGTTGTGGTGGTATTTGCATTTTGCAAATTAAATGTAATACCTTTCACTACATTGTAAATTGAATTGCTAGCCCGTTGATAATCTGTTCCATCAACATTTATCTTTGCCAACATTCCTTGATAATCTTTGATAGGCGCCGTAAAGAATTAAGAACCGTTGCGGTTGACCCAGAAAAATTTAAAGCTTGTGTTGGATCTGTTGTGACTAACTTTAAGCTATATCCTGAAGGAGGTGTTGAAGAAAGTGCGTTTGGGGGATAGATTGGCATCAGAGAAGCAGCAACATTCGTTGTTAATGTATCCGTATTTATCTGATTCACCACATCTTGCAAGCTACACCCAGTTAGGTTTACAGAAACAGGTGTACCAGCCCCTGCTGCTACAACTAAATTTCCGTTAAGGTTAAGATTTGCATTGATATCTGTTGCAATTGACCCTGAAGTTAGTCTTACCGCCTGCGTTGGCAATAAATTTAATTCTTGCAAGACACTTCCTGTTGTATCTTGTAAAACAAGAGGCGTACTTAATTGTTTTGTTTGTAGACGAAGTTCATAAGTGGATGTTGAGCCAAAATTAATAACATTGTAACTTGCTGTAACCTTGCTTTGCCCGGAAGCATTATTAATAGCAGCTGTTAAACTATCTAACGTCATATCTGGTGTTACAGTAATAGCTGTAGCGGTTCCTTGACTTGTCGTCCCTATATTAAAAACACCATTTAATCCTAAGGGCGTTGTTAAATTAGTGGTAGTTATTTGGGTGCTATAGCTATCTGCACTGGCAATTTGATTAACTTTCATGTTGGAAGAACCTCTTTTGGCAGATGCATAAATGTCCATTCCTAAAAGGTTATTGGCGGGAATAGAATTATTAGAAGAATAACTAAATGTCTTTTTTTCCATTAAATTAGGTGTTGATCCATTTTGTCCATTCAAATTATTTGTCAAACTGGCTGTGGCTGTGTTTAAAGTTAAAACTTTGGCTTTAAAATCTTCGAGAGCGGCAATTTTTTTATTGTTAAGTTTTACGGTATCTGTATGTTTTTTCAAAGGCGCCATTTTAGCAGCGCGCATATCTTGAAATAATTCACCAAGGTCGATCCCTTCGACTTTTTGTGCAATCTTTGTGCGGCCTGTTTGATCAACCGTTACTTTCCCAAAACTAATTCCATTTTCTCCGACGCCAGCCATTGCCTTATTCCTTTATCGATTTAACAAAGAATAGCCCAAGGGGTTGCCCCTTGAGCTATTCTTTAGTGTTTAACGCATACTTTGGATCATTTGGACCATGTTAGATTGGTTGCTTAGAGCTTGAGTAAACGTTGATTGCGCAACTTGAGCTAAACTTTTAAAAGTTTGTAAGTCTTGCATCGCAGACGGAATATCTGTGTCTACGAAAGTTGACATTGCAGCTTGAGTGTTTTCAATATTGATACGAAGAGTATCTGTCATGAAGTTAAACTGAATCGCTGCACCACCAATAGCACCAATTTGAGTGTTCAATTGTTGCTGAGCCAAGGTAATTGCTGCACCAGCTAGTACTGCATTCTCTTTTGTTAAAACGTTTAAACCAGTGAGTCCCAAAGCAGCTGTTGTTGCTCCATTGAAAGTCACAGACAAAACGTCACTTGCTTTTTCAGCAAACTGGAATGACTGAGTAACAGATGTACCTGCAGCCACACTATAAATGTTTTGCGCAACAGAAGCAGCACCGTTAAAAGCAGCCAATGCTAGTGTCGCACCATTGTTAAATGTAACAGATTCAGTTAAAGCACCACCTGGCACAACACTTGTTGTATATTGTTCAAGGCCATTCGTAATTTTAAATGTACCTTGACCACCATTCACTGTATAGCTAAGCGCCCAAGCACCGGCTTTTGTACCTGCACCTGCTGTTAATGTAACGCCCGCCATACCGCCAGCTGTTGTGCTAATAGATGAGAAAGAACCAGCATTACCTGTTGTAATACCTAGCTGTGTTTCTAAATCTGTTTGAACAGCAGCAGCACCCGCAAAGGCACCCGTTGTGGTTAAAGCAATGATGTTTCCTGAGTCAGTTGTGCTTTGTAATAACAATAGTGATGCAGCACCGCCCGTAGTCGTCCCTTTAAAAGCTTGACCACCAACAGTAATGGAAACTTCATACATTGCACCGTTCATTTTACCGGAAGCTTCTGTTGCAACTCCATTAATATATCCTTGCGTGGAAGCAGCTGTAAAAGCTGCACCCAAAGCTCCAAAGTATGTTCCAGCACCAGCTGCTCCACCCACAACTGTTGGCGCAGCAACAGCAGCAGCTTGAGGAGTTACCGCACCTGCTCCACCATTCAAAAGAGAAGCGCCGCCCCAACGAGCATTGTCAGCATTCAAGTTAATTTGAGTAAGAAGAGCCTGAAATTCAGCATCCATCATTTGACGTTGAGATATACTGCCCCTAGTTTGAAAAAAGGTTGAATTAAGAGAGTCTTTTTGTTGA
>DYSP01000040.1 GCA_020718185.1 Candidatus Odyssella sp.
GATCGATCATGTCTTTGCTACTCAATTGTAAAATCGTTATTTGGTTTAACTATAACAGGAGTACCGGCTGTTCCAATTCTTATTAAGCATTTTCCAATATTAAGACGGTTTAGCTATACAAGCTTTATTTATGCATTATCGAGAGCTGTCATTTATATGGTTACTTCTTTTGGGCTTGTGTATTTTACAGAATGGTTTGGGCATGCAGGAACTTGTTTTATATTAGTTCCAATTACAACTGGTTTTTTATGGAGTGTCATGTATTTTGAGAAAATTGAAAAAATTGAGAAAGTAAAAAGCCCCGTATTTCAAGCGATTGCTTGTTAAGTGTTCTTACAAGAGTAAAGCATAAAACTAATACCGAAATAAGGGCTCCTGTGATAATCCTTCCTTTAGAAATAGAAATGGGCAGATTAAAATTTAATGCTGCCCTATTTCTTTATTGTTAGTTAGGATCAAGCGTACCCACAAATTTCAAAGATGGTGCCACAACATTGGTATAAAGATCGTCTAAGTCAAAATAGAAGAAATCACATCTTCAGGAATTTTAGGTGAAGGGCTTCTTACATCATAAATATTCACTTCTTTTCCTGGATATATGTTATAGCATTGGACATTTTTTTGAAATTCGTTGCAGTTGAATTCAGAATCATCCGGAAAATGAATTCGTTCAGCAATATCAATGTTAAAACCTTCATAAAAAAAAGGTGCAAATGCTTTTTGTCGATAATAGGGATTAGCATAATCAAGAAACGGGACTTTTGTACTGATAACTCTACCATGCTTCATATATTGAACTTCAATACTATTACCTTTTGGTAATGTGATCTTTTTAATACCAAATTCAGGTGTGGCTTGTTCATCGACAATTCCTAAATCTTTTTTAGTAAAACCAACGTCTAACAGTTGGGCGACTGTTTCGTTTATTTTATCCCAGGCACTGCAAAAAATAACGATTGCGCCCCTTTCAATAAGAGCACAAACGTTCGAGATTGAATTACCACGTGGGGTCAGCTGTTGCCCTATCTTGAATTCTTGAGGATTACTTTCATTAATAAGCACTCCATGAAAATCTAAAACATAAACATCGCCAGTTAAATCACCTGATGAATGTAAAAAAGTTTCATAAACTTCATCAGGATTAGATGTTGTTAATCTCTTTACAGGGGTTACCTCTTCATATGAAGATTCATCGTTTATGGTAACACTATCATCATCTGTGCTATATTCTGCCGGGATTTGATAAACACCTGGGACATTTAGGCTATTAAAGACGCTTTCTCTCAGAGATGAGCTAATATTTGAACCATTGCGTGTGCTGCTCTTGAGAGGTGAAATATTGCCTGTGCTACTTTCTAAGCTATCTACCAAGGGTGTCTTGCTTAGATTCTCATCTGGTTGGCTATCTCTCAGCGCCGCTCTTTGTTTAATTGGCTTTTTTAGGAGTCCATCATCACTAAATTTCTCTATAGCTTGTGATGAATCCATACCAAAAGTCAGAACGATGCCTGCAAAAATTAATTTTTTTATACACATAAAAACAAACCTTACATTAAAAGATAATATTTGATCTCTATACGAGAAAATGGGCGTTTAATGAGCCGTCCAACCGCCGTCAATTGATAACATTGCCCCCGTAATTGCAGCAGCATGTTCACCGCTTAAATACGCAACAAGTTCAGCAATATCAGTAGTTTGAACAAATTCTTTAGTCGGCTGACTGCCCAAGATCACATCACGAATAACGGCTTCGGGTGAAATACCACGTGCCTTGGCTGTATCAGCGATTTGATTATCAACAAGAGGCGTTTTAACATAACCAGGACAAATAGCGTTACATGTGATACCATGTTCGGCAACTTCTAAAGCCACTGTTTTAGTAAGACCAGCTAATCCGTGCTTTGCAGCAACATATGCTGATTTGAAAGGTGAGGCAACAAGTGCATGAGCAGAGGCAATATTAATAATGCGTCCCCATTTTTTCTGTTTCATCATGGGAATAGCATGACGAATCACGTGAAAAGCAGAACTAAGGTTAATGGCCAAAATCATATCCCATTGTTCTGGTGGAAAATCTTCAATGGGGGCAACATGCTGAATACCGGCATTACAAACAACAACATCTAGACTACCAAAACTATTTTGAGCCATATGAACCATTTTTTCAATTTCTTCTGGCTTGGTCATATCGGCATTAGAATGAACAACTTCTACTTTGTACATCTCAGCAATTGAATTTGCGGTCCATTGAATTTTTTGAGGATCACCAAAACCATTTAGAATTATATTATGTCCGCCTTGAGCAAGTCTCATAGCCACTCCCAGACCAATACCACTAGTGGAACCTGTAATTAACGCAACTTTTTGGACCATAATAATTATCCTCTTATTATAATATTTTAATAATGTATCACAAACATCGCATTTAATTCATCACTTTAAGATATAGGATGAAGATTAATAACGTCTTAACCGCTGTGAATTTCTGACATAATAATAAGTATAATGATAATCTTCTCTAAAAAAAATGGTGTTTAAAATATAAAACTCACGCAAAGGAAACACAACGCATATCCCCCTGAACTAATTGACTATAATCCTCTTTACCTTATTGCCATAAACAAGTATTAAATAAGGTAACGTCTTAACCTTATGATAGGGTAACAAATGAAAATAAATAAAATTCTTTGTAGTCTTTTACTTGTGTCAACATTTTTGGGTGGTTGCGATGTGTTTGATTCCAAAACCCCTCTTAGTGGCAAACGTGAAACACTGTTCTCAATTGATCGCTCTTTAAAGGCAGAAGGGAACACAAATACTGCCTCTGTTGAATTAACGCCAAATACAACAAATACCAATTGGTCAATTGCCGGCGGCAGCCCTAACCATGTGCTACCTATTTTAACGGTTCCAACTACACCAAAAGAACTATGGAAAAGCAATATTGGCTCTGGAAATTCTAGTGAAAAACGTCTTATCTCTAACCTGATTTTAGCAGATAATATGATCTTTGGAATGGATACCAATGGTCATGTAACCGCTCTTAACAAACAAACAGGTACCCAAATCTGGTCAGTGAATACATCACAAGAAGATCGTCAAAGTGATGCTTTGGGCGGTGGAATTGCCTATGCAGACGGCAAAGTATTTGTCACCACATCGTTTGGTGAGATTCTTGCTTTGGATGCAAAAACAGGCAAACAACTCTGGCTGCAAGCCATTTTAACGCCCATCCGGATTGCCCCTACTGTCGTAGATGGCCGTGTTTTTGTGGTCAACATCAACAACGAACTTCAAACATTAAATAGCAAAACAGGTGAAGTGTTATGGACACACGCTGGTCTGCCAGAAGCCACAGGTCTTTTAGGAGGGGGCGTCCCTGCTGTTGAAAATAATATCGTAATTGTCCCCTACTCCTCTGGTGAACTTTATGCATTGCGAGTGGAAAATGGTTACCCAGTATGGACAGATACGCTAAGTTCAACCGCTTCAGCTGATTCTTTATCAAGCATTAGTCATATACGTGCCCGTCCCCTTGTTTATCAAGGTATTTTATACGCTGTTAGTCACGGTGGCAGAATGGCGGCAATAGATGTCAATTCTGGGATTCGTTTGTGGCAAAAAGATATTAGTAGCATTCGCACACCTGCGCTTGTGGGCAACTATTTATATCTGATAAGCATAAATAATGAATTAGTTTGCTTAGATCGCCAGAGTGGTGACATCATTTGGACAACAAACCTGCCAATGACCGATGGTAGCAACAAAATAACTTGGGCAGGCCCGATTATGACTTCTCAAGGATTATTAATTGCGGGATCCAATGGTGGTCTTGACTTTTATTCTCCTAAAAATGGTAAAAAAGGACATAGCATAGAAACGGGTCAAAAGTTTTCTCTCTCACCGATCATTGTTGATAAAAAAATCTATACATTGAACGATTCAGCTGATGTAACGGCGTGGCATTAAAAAAGTAACAGAATACTCATCATGAATGAAAAAATGAAAAAAATTGCAATTATTGGCCGGCCGAATGTTGGCAAATCGACTCTCTTCAACAGGCTTGTTGGGCGTCGCGTCGCGCTTGTCCATAATCAACCAGGCATGACACGCGATCGCCGAGAAGAAGAAGCAACTCTCTATGGCCTCACCTTTTTACTAACCGATACTGCAGGTTTAGCAGACCCTGATGATTCCACCTTGACTCAGGCGATGTATCAACAAACAATGGTGGCCGTTCAAGATGCGACGTTGGTATTATTTGTGATTGATTCGCGTGAGGGCTGCACACCTTATGACCTTGAGTTGGCTAATGTGTTACGAAAAACCAACAAACCCATTATTGTGGTTGCCCATAAATCAGAAGGTGGACACGAACAATTTGGGATCGCCGAAGGCATCGCTCTTTCTTTAGGTGATGTTGTTCCCGTTTCCTCTGAACATGGCTTGGGTATGGCTGATTTGTACGAAGCTTTTTGTCCTTATTTTGCAGATGAATTAGAAGAAAATGCCAAAGAAGCTTTTGAAGAGGAGATCCCTCTTCCAGAAAAATCTGATCTTCCTCAAAAACCACTGCAGCTTGCTATTGTTGGTCGCCCCAATGTGGGTAAATCGACACTTATTAATCGGTTAATTGGCGAAAACCGCTTGCTTACAGCTGACATGCCCGGAGTAACACGAGATGCGATTAGCATTGATTGGGTTTATAAAAACACCACTATCAAACTGATTGATACAGCAGGAATTCGACGCCGCAGCAAAGTGACAACATCGCCTGAAAAACTGGCAATTCTAGATACCGATAGATCTATTCAATTTACCGAAGTTGCTGTTTTGATGATTGATGCAACTTGTCCGTTTGAAAAACAAGATCTCACTATTGCCGAAGGCCTTAGTCGTGAAGGACGTGCAGTGGTCATTGCCTTAAATAAATGGGATGTGGTTGATCATAAAACAACTCTGATAAAAGAATTAGAGCAAGTAATCGAAACTCAGCTTTCTCAATTAAAAGGAGTTTATCTTGTTCCTATTTCAGCGGAAAAAGGCACAAATCTTAATAAGTTAATGGATGCTGTGTTAGATGTTTATCGTCTGTGGAATAGCCGCATTTCCACAGGCCAATTAAATAAATGGCTTGATTATGTGACCCAAGCCCACCCAGCTCCAGCCATTAACGGCAGGCGAATCAGAATCAAATATATGACTCAAATCAAAACTCGCCCTCCGACATTTGCTCTATTCGCTTCGCAAGCAGATGAACTTCCTGCTTCTTACACGCGGTATCTTGTGAATAGTTTGCGTAAAGATTTTGATTTACCAGGTATTCCCATTCGCTTTCAAATTCGCGGTACAAAAAACCCCTATGAACCAAAAAAGCGATAAAAATCTCTAAAACTAAGAAATAATAATTTGACCTGAGTTCGATATAAGAATTGCAGAAAATGTATAAAAACTAAGAAATCCGTCATTACGAGGTACATCGCCCTGTGGTAATCCAGCGCGATGACGCGGATTTTCTGATCTTTCAGATTCCTTACGTCGAATTTACGTTATTTTAAATATTATAAAATAAAAAAGCACTTTTCTGTTTTTCGTTGATTTCAATAATTGGTTATGACTTGAAAAACACCAACAATTTAACTCTAAAATTTTCATAAATTCGTTGACTAAAAATCTCAAAAGACGTAAAAAATAAACGTGTAGTTAACAAAACTTCTATATAAAAAACCTAAGATTAATAACAAAAAATAAGGAGAGAACTTATGCGTACAATAAAGTTGGAAAAACTTAAATCTCAGCCACAATTATGTTTATGTATTACAATCGTAGGAAAGTAACATTAATAAAAATAGAGAGTTGATTTATCTCTCTATTTTGTTATTCATTGCTAGATAAATATTCAAATAATAAATTGATTTTTTTAGAATTTTTCCTTTTTTCTGGAAAGATATAATATAGCTCTACGCAGGGTCCATCTAACTCAGGAAGAACTTCTATAAGCCCTGAATTTAAAACGGTAGGTAAATTTGGTAATTCAGCAATTCCGTAACCGCGAAGCGCACTATTCAACATTCCGGTAAGGGAGTCTATTTCCAGATAAGATTTTCTCGATGCTTGCCCTTCTTTTATTCCCACATTTAAGATCCAATTTGTACTACCATAAGCAGTATAATAATTTCCCCGGTAGGTAATGAGACGATGGTTATTTAAGTCATCAACCGTTTTTAGCCTGCCAAATTTCTTAAGATAAGCATCACTCGCAAATAATTTTATTTTGGGTGTCAGAAGATGTTTTTGAATCAGGTGGGGTTGATGTGGGATTAAAGGACAAATAAGCACATCTCCTTCAGCAGGATCAATATTATCGTTTCTGAGAAGAATCTTAATATTTACATCTGGGAATTTTTTTAGAAATTTTTCTAAATTAGGAATAAGCCATTCTGTCCCCACAAAAGGAGTGGTAATAATCTTCAACTCTCCACTAATTTCATTTTCTTTTTCATGAAAAACTTTTTCAAAACTATCCGTCAATTCAAAAACTTGTTTAGCAAAAATGAACAGACGCTCTCCTTGCGGAGTTAGTTGCATCCCTTTAGGTGTTCGCTCAAGTAACCGCGTTTTCATTTGATGCTCAAAAAGATTAATAGATCTTGAGCAGATTGCGCGACATGAATCCTATCGGCAGCTCGCCACATAGTGCCTTCCTGCGCAACTATGTAAAATCTTTTCAGAAGTTCTAAATCCATGCGCGTCACTTTTTATCACAAGTATCTATTTCATTTGTAACAAAATATCTTTAACAAAAAGTGAAAAATCCATTTATAGTTGATTTAAACAGTCATGAATTATCCCAGCTGTAATTCCAGTGTCCCCAACGGCATAAAATAAACCTCAACCATTTCAAAAGTTACTTGACTTAAATGACGTGGCAACCAATTAGGGGTATTATCCTTATCAACTAACAACGCACGTATACCTTCAAAAAAATCATAATGACGTGAAAATTTTTGACTGAGTCGAAATTCAACAACCAAACATTCTTTTAAAGATTTACCACGATTGCGGCGCAGCAATTCAAGCGATACCCTCAAACTTGTCGGTGAACGTTTGTCTAAAACCCGCAACCAATTTGAGGCATGTGAATTGCCTGCTGTTTCTAAATTATGGATAATTTCCTCAATTGTTTTACCGGCAAAGCAACGATCAATTAATGTTTGATGCTGTGCAATGTCAGAATCCGCACATATCTCATTTGCTTGTTCAATAATTTCTAAGGCGTGCGCCGCTGACTCAGCTGCTAATAATTGCTGCTTTAATTTAGGCAATGCTGATGAAGACACATAGTGAGTTGCTAATTTTGTATAAATCGCATCTGCGGCTGTGATTTTCTCACCAATAACACCCATAAACACCCCTATTCCACCTGGGCATTGGTTTAAAAAATAGCTAGCACCAATATCAGGAAAATAACCAATTCCCGTTTCGGGCATCACCATAACCGCATTTTGCGTCACAATTCGATGACTTCCATGGATGGATACCCCCATCCCACCGCCCATGCAGATGCCATCAATCAAGGCAATATAAGGCTTAGCATAATGAGCGATGAGGTAATTGAGTTGATACTCTTCACGGAAAATCTCATCACAAAATTGAAAATCATCTTTAAGACGCGCCGCATACACAGCCCGAATATCACCACCTGCACAAAAGGCTTTAGGGTTATCACTTTGGATGATTACAAATTCAACTTCAGAATCAGTTTCCCAATCTCTTAATGTCTTTGAAAGAGTGCGAATCATTGGCACGTTAATTGCGTTCAACGCTTGAGATCTAGAGAGTGTCAAAACACCTACTTTGCCAATAACGTTTGTTTTAATGTCGATGTCTTGATCGTGTTGTTGAGATGTCATTGCTTGCATAGTTATTCCGCCAATAGATTACGTGAAATGATAAGTTTCATAATTTCGTTAGTCCCTTCTAAAATTTGATGCACCCGTAGATCTCGGACAAATCTTTCTACGTGATAATCTTTAATATAGCCATATCCGCCATGGAGTTGAAGGGCTTCATTAACAACTTTAAAGCACACATCAGTTGCAAACCGCTTAGCCATGGCACAATGTTGGGTTGCATCCGGCTGGTTTGTTGCTAAAGAATGCCCGGCGCGATACACCATTAATCGAGCTGCTTCAAGCTCAGCTGCCATATCAGCAAGCTTAAATTGCACAGATTGCATATCTGCCAATGCTTTACCAAATTGATGTCGTTCTTTTACATAAGTTAATGCTAATTCTAAACATCGTGTGGCGCCACCAAGCGAGCAAGCAGCAATATTAATACGTCCGCCATCCAGACCTGACATGGCAATTTTAAACCCTTCGCCTTCTGCACCCAAGCAATTGGTAATTGGCACTCGGCAATTATCAAACATGACCATAGCTGTCGGTTGAGATCGCCATCCCATTTTTTCTTCTAATTTTCCAAATGATAATCCTGGGGTATTTTTTTCAACAATAATTGCTGAAATACCTTTCGCCCCATCACCACCAGTGCGTACCATACAAATGTATAGATCACTAACACTAGCCCCTGAAATAAACGCTTTTGTGCCATTTAAGACGTAAAAATCACCATCACGAACAGCTTTTGTCATCAAACTTGCAGCATCGGAACCTGAACCGGGTTCGGTCAAACAATAACTAGCTAACCATGAAAGGTCTGTCAATTTGGGCAACCAAAGGCGATGCTGATCTGCATTGCCAAACTTTTGAATCATCCCCACAACCATATTGTGGATGGAAAGGTATGCAGCTGTTGCCACACAACCCGTCGATAAAGCTTCAAAAATCAAAGCGCCATCAAATCGTGTTAAATCACATCCTCCATAAGATTCCTTGGCAAAAAGCCCAGAAAAACCTAACTGCGCTGCTTTGCGCATTGTTTGTACTGGAAAGAGTTCTTGTTCATCCCATTCTTTCGCAAATGGCCACAAATGCTCATCTGCAAATTGTCTAGCCAATTGCTGAATTGATAGTTGCTCAGCGTTTAATAAAAAATCCATAGCATTCTAACATTGCTTTTTTTATATTACCTCTAGGGTAGCAGTACTTCACGTGAAACCAAAGAAAGAATTTTAAGATGTTTTATGGTAAATATCCCACTTCTCGACTAAGACGCCTGCGACAAAATAATTGGGTACGAGAATTGGTCAGCGAAACGATTCTCACACCTAAAGATTTAATCTGGCCCATTTTTGTCCGTGATGATTTCTCGCCAGCTGAAATTAACAGTATGCCTGGTGTTAGGCGTTTAAACATTTTAGAATTACAAGAAGCTGCACAATATGCCGCCGACCTTGGCATTGCCTCGCTCGCCCTTTTTCCTTATACACCCACATCTTTACGTTCATGTGATGCATCAGAAGCTGTTAACCCCGACAATCTCATTTGTCGTGCGGTTCAGGCCGTGAAAAATCTGAATCTCGACATTGGGGTTATTACAGATGTTGCCCTTGATCCGTATACAGATCACGGCCATGATGGCATTATTATTGATGGCAAAGTTCACAACGAAGCCACGATTGAAATTTTGAAAGATCAGGCTGATATCCAAGCTCAAGCAGGAGCTGATGTACTTGCACCATCTGACATGATGGATGGTCGTATTGGCGCAATTCGCAGCCACCTAGACACACAAGGGTTTCATGATAAAATCCTGTTAAGTTACGCGGTAAAGTTTGCTTCAAGCTTTTATGGCCCATTTCGCAACGCCGTTGGTGTAGATTCTTTGGTCGGATTATCAGATAAGAAAACATATCAACTAAATTTGACGAATAGTGACGAAGCGATGCGAGAAATTGCTCAGGATATTGAAGAAGGAGCGGATATGATTATCATTAAGCCTGGTCTTCCTTATGCAGATATTATTCAACGCGCCAGACAAAAATTTAACATTCCTATTGCGGCCTATCAAGTCAGTGGGGAATACGCCATGATTAAGGCCGCCGCTGCTAACGGTTGGATTGATGGCACAAAAGCCATGTTAGAAAGCCTGATTTGTTTAAAACGAGCCGGTTCTTGCGCAATTCTTACATACGCAGCTCCGGAAATAGCTGAATTATTATAGACAACTCTGTATTTAGTGAAAAAATCAGAAGAAAAAATAGAAAATAAATAACGTGAGTTCGACGTAAGAAACAACTTAGCGCTTAGGCAAACAAAAAGAAATCGTCATGGCGAGGAACATCGTTCCGTGGCCATCCAGAAAATACATGGATTACCACGAGGCTTCGCCTCTCGTAATGACGGATTCTCTTACTTATGTCTTTACATCATAAAGAATTTACGTTAAATAGTTTTTCAACCATTTCCCCCCGCAAATCCAAGGGTATGTGAATATATGATATACTCATACTTAAAACGCATCCCTT
>DYSP01000016.1 GCA_020718185.1 Candidatus Odyssella sp.
TAAACAACAAGAGACTCCTTTAAAATATGCTTGCTAAACTGGGGGCATTACATATAGCAAAAAGGTGCTGCTTTGTTTCGGCGTTTTTGTAGAAAAACATCCAATTCATAGCCATCACAATCTACAGCACACCACAAGATAAAATTTTCTCCATTAACTTTCACATTCATTTCGTCAAGGTGCCATTTATCCTTAGGTTTTCGCTCTCGTTTTTTGATAACACCCCTAAAATGGCTTGCAAATTTAATACTCCATGATCGGATGGTTTCATAGGAAACTTGGATGCCTCGATAGGCTAATTGTTCTTCAATATCACGATAACTATTGTTAAATCGATGATAAATCCATACGGCTTGACTGATGATAGAAATTAGAAAACGATAACGAGGAGGAGAAACTGATAATGTCATAGGCCATATTAAGTTTTTTTCTCTTTTTAACAGCTTTCTCCAAATCTGACTATTTTAACTTGACGGTTCTCCTTTTACATGTTTAGTGGCTAACCCTCAATTTAATACGTTTCTTTCTTCCCCCTCAAAAGCATTAGGATTTTGTTTCACAGCTTCTTTAACAGATTTTGTGGCTAAATCTTTAAGACTGGGGAAATCCATCACCACCTCTATAAAAGGATAGGGTACATGGTTGACAACTTTATCTTTTATAATCAGTTTTTTAACAATATGTCCGGTTGGAATAGGATTGGGTATTTCCATAAAATCAAGACCAAATTTATCGGGCGATGCTAACCTTAAGTCTTCATCACCTCGCATAGCATGCAGAACAAAAGAATATCCCCAATCTTCAAATGGCCCTACATCTTCAACTTCAATTGTAGAAGATCCTGATAAGGGAACTTCAAAAAAATCTTCCCTTCCAAAATTTAAATACAGCCCCCCTTGTTCGTCAAAGGTTGGGTGGAGGTCCTTCATCCTACTAGAAAAAGCATGCCAATTGTCGGAGTAAAGGTAGCCATCTCTTTTGTTTAAAATATATCCTTCTGTGGGTGCTGGATTCTGATTGTTGCGTACATCCAATATCTTAAAAGATTGATTTTCGACTTCTATTGGTACTGCAAAGGAGTTTTCAGTTAATATAAAACTCAATGTACCAATAAGAAAAATAACCTTTTTCATGCTTTACTCCTTTTCTTTCTTCTTAAAATCAAAGATACTTTCTATCTATTCAATAGCATGTAAATTCTTGATTTATAGTTAACGTCCGTTCGGCACTGTTGCAAAAAATAATAGTTCCCAAATTAGTTTCATGAAAACATCTTTTTAATAGGTGTAAATTCCAAATTGTCTTTCAACAAAACGGATTTCACCTATGATGCCCTGTTCATAATACCATGCCTTCATTTGCCCTTTTTAAACATCCGCATAAGCTCAAAACCCTTTAAGATTGTACGCTGTTTTCATAGATTTAAAACCTAATATTGGTTAATTAATCGCTTAAGCTTACTATGATCGGACTCGATAATATTATTTAAATACTTGATCTGTCAATGTTGAATTTCCCTTGGATATTTACTTTCATCTTTTAACTTTTTGATAGCAATAGCAATAGCAATAGCAATAGCAATAGCATAGGCGGAGGTTTTATCAGTATTAATAACTTTTGGTTGTTCTCAGTCTTTCAAATGATACAAAGATTTTCCTAAAAAACGCTTTGCTGCTAAGGCATTTCGTGTTGAAGAAAGATAAAAATCCATTGTATAACCTTGCTTATCAACGACTCGATAAAGATATTTCCATAATGGGCTCTTCTATCTTAAGAAAAGCCCTATATTTTCCCGCCATTTCAGCTAAAAATCATAATCTCTTGCTTAAGCTGTTTGCCCAAAAACTAGAAAAAAAAGGAAAACATACGATGGTAATCATTGGAGCTATTATGAGAAAGCTTCTCCAAATTTGTTTTGGAGTGCTTAAATATAAAACGCCTTTTAATCTCGATGTTTTTATAAATATTTCTTGATTTCTAACACAGTATCAAAGCCTTCCACAGAACCCCTACATTGCTTCCACAGCTCTCTCTTGACGGTGCTGTTTTAATTAATTATTAATGTTGGGATTATTTCTATTAACTTCCTTATCTATACAGTCATGAAGATCTTCTAGAAGCATGATTTTAACACGCTCTTCATCTTCTTTGATCTGGTTTTTACAATTTCCTTCACAGTTAGGCTCTTTAAAGACGCAACATGCGTGCTAATAGGATTAAGATTAAATTGAGAATTTTCTCCACTTGTAGAACTTATGGAATATGAGCAATTTTGTATTGTACCATCTATCTTCCGAGCATTAGCATATCCTTTTGATATCTGAACTTTTAAATGTAATGCCTGGCAAATACATAGATATAGAAAATATACCCATAGCTGCGGAAGCACTACCCTTTGCTATGAGGGCGTGGGTCTTCACCAGCATAAATGGAGTCTATAGTATGCCCTTTTTTGAGGTAATATTCATTGTCTGAATTCTAGAAGCTATCTGTGATAAATTAGGTCAAAAAATTTTATACAATGCTGATCATATCCTCAACATTACGGCCTCATTTTATAGGTTTTTGTTCTTCAGCTGAAATCATTATGCTGTTCGTTTATATGAAATGTCGCTTTTCATAACAGAATACGTCGCCTGCTTTTTTCCTCATACACAAAATTCGATTTTATCTCGGCACAGATCATCTACGATTTAGAATAATGTTGGAAAGATGATTGTTAAACGAGACAGTTCATTAACCTCGCACTGGTTTCATATAAGGAAGCATCACAATATATGGTGCCTCCTATAAGTTTTCTCGCAAAAAGGGGTGCTGGTGATATGCCTCAGCTACAAAAAAAATGCTCTTAAAATATTTTTGTGTGCGACTGAGGTTATGGAAGAAGGCTTAAAAGTAAGATTTATTTTTTTTCTTCAGCTGGCTTTGTGGTGTCAGTTGCGGTTTTAGGTGCTTCTTTGGTAGTGTCTGTCGCTTTTTGTTCTGCTGGTTTATTATCGCAGCCCATAAGTGCAGTGCCTACAACTAGTACGGCTAGAAACTTTTTCATTTTAAAACTCCATCAAGAATATACATTAAAGTGCTTAAATGTATCTTACTAAAAATAACATCAAATACAAAATATATTTTATTTGTTTTTAATGTATTAATGAATTTTTTATGATTTTTCAAAAAAAATTCATAATTCGTTGCTTGCCTACATTATTTTATTGATAATTAGAGAAATTAATGTTTAACATCACCTAGATTTAATAATTATCTCTTTAATAGAGACAAATAAGTTCTTATCTTATAGGACAGAACAAAACTTCCGGATGGAGAAAAGAAGACAATGCAATTATTGCATAAATGGTTAAAATTAAAACCAGACATGTCAATTTCCTCTTCTACTTCTATTATTCATCAGTCTCCCAATCTCTCACCTAGCAAGAAACCCATGATTCCAGTAACTATATGGCTTTTAGGCGCTGTTATGTGCCTTATTAATATTTCGTTTGTTGTTATTTATAGTCTTTCAGCTCTTTATCTGAATGTCTCTTTAGGTGTAAGTACCATCTGGATCGGCCTTTTAGAAGGCGCTGTTGAAGCTTGCTCTTTTCTTATGAAATTATGTTCTGGGCTTGTCAGTGATTATCTACGGCGACGTAAACGCATTATGGTTATTGGATATTTTTTCACTGTTATTAGCAAACCTATTTTGGCATTATCCACCAGCTTTGGCATTGTCTTTGCTGCGCGATTATTTGAACGGCTAGGAAACGGTATTCAAGCCACACCGCGTGATGCAATGGTTGGGGATATTGCCCCAGTTCAACATCGAGGTGCTAGCTTTGGTCTAATGCGCAGTCTTGGAACTGCGGGGTCTTTTTGCGGTGGGCTGCTTGGTGTGGGCGCCATGTGGTATACAAACAATGACTTTCAACAAGTTTTTTGGATTGCCAGTATTCCTGCTCTTGCTGCTTTTACGATTTTAATGATTTTTGTCAAAGAACCAAAACAACACGTCACCGCTGAAGGTGATATAATTCCTTTGCGTTCTGAAAAACGCCCCATTCGTGTTCAAGATCTTTTGCTTCTCGGTAAGCCTTATTGGATGTTAATGGTTGTCGTTAGTGTTTTTATGATTGCCCGTGTTAGCGAAACATTAATGGTTTTACATGCTCATAATAACTTTGGTCTAGAAAAAACTTTTGCTCCCATTATCATGAGTATGTACAATTTTACCTATTGTTTATCATCATATCCAAGCGGTAGACTTGCAGATCGATTTGGACGCCATATTGTCCTTATCTGCGGTATCATTGCTCTTATTGTTTCAGATTTGTTCTTATGCTGTGCAACAAGTTTGTGGGGTGTGTTTTTTGGTGTATTTATCTGGGGTATTCAAATGGGAGTTGTTCATAACTCCTTTGTTACGTTGATTGCAGATTATGTTCCAGAAGATTTACGGGGGACAGGATTTGGTTTTTACTATTTGATTGGTGCAGTCTCTTCAATTATTGCAGGTTTTGGTGGTGGAACCATTACGCATCATTTTGGTGTGGCAACAACTTTCTTCTTTAGTATGATCGTCGCCATATTATCTTTGGGAGCTTTATTAATTTTCTGTGCTAAAACGCAGAAAATGGTGGCATCATCTTCAAAATCGCAGTAGTAAAGTAATTAATACTATTTATATATGGAGGATTGAATGGCAATCCCATTGATGCCAAAAGCAACAGCTGTATGGTTGGTTGAAAATACGGCTTTAACATTTGAGCAAGTTGCAGATTTTTGTGGCTTACACATTTTAGAAGTGCAGGCCATTGCTGATGGAGAAGCAGCAACGGGAATGATCGGGTTTAATCCTATTACAAGTGGTCAGTTAACACTTGAAGAGATTAAACGGTGTGAAGCAGAACCACATCAACATTTAGCCTTAACACCACCTGTTACTGCTGAGTCAATATTAGGGAAAAAATCATCCCGCTATACGCCTGTGTCTAAACGTCAAGATAGACCAGATGCAATTGCGTGGTTGTTAAAATATTATCCATCTATGTCTGAAGGTCAGATTTGTCGTTTATTGGGAACCACAAAAAATATGATTAATGCGGTTCGCAGTAAAACACACTGGAATAGCACACATATTAAACCGCGTAACCCAGTACAATTAGGTTTGTGTAGCCAGAAAGAATTTGATCAAATAATTAACCTTCTGAACTTGCCAGCAGACGCTGTACATCCTGAATAAAAATCTCATTAAAGGTGCGAGTTTTTCTTTCGCACTTTTAATATTTAATGATGGATGTTAGGACTTTATTTAGAAATTTTCGATTATACTGATCTTTGTGAACATTTCTAAATAAGAATGAGTTTGAAGTATTTTAGCCGATAATGCCATATTTTGGATATTTAAAAGCAAAAAGGATCAAAATGGGCTTATGACAAAAATGTTCACAGCCTCAACAAGATTGTACCTATAGGGAGTAACTGGTGAATAATAACCACCTTTTTCCATCGACATTTATTCCAATTAAATGGTATTCAGATGAATCGTTAGCCGTAGTCGAACAAAAAGAATTAGAAAATCATCCATACTATCTAGGATCAAAATTTATTATTCCTCACCCTGGTAATTATGTGGTGAGTGAATTTACCTTTAAGAATTTTGTTCTTATTCATAGTGAAAATGGCATAAATGCTGTATCAAACATCTGTCGTCATCGACAATCTCTTTTGCTTCAAGGGTATGGTTCGCGTAAAACCATTACTTGCCCATTGCATTATTGGAAATATGCTTTAGATGGCAAAGGATTAAGTGCTTACGATTTTGGTGAAGATTATCAGTGTCCTGATTTACCTACATTACCAATAACGCAGTGGGGGGCTTTGATCTTTAAACATCATGAGTCTATCCAAAAAATTCTCGATGAAACATCTTCAATCAAAAAATTAAAAACAGAAGATTATCTATTTCGCAGTATAGAGGTTGTGGAATGTGATTATAATTGGAAAATTTTTATGGAGACATATCTTGATCTTTATCACATAAATACCATTCACCCTGGTCTTCGAAAATTTGCAAATTGTGAGAATCCGCAATGGGAAATTAATGAATTTTCTTCTTCGCAAACTGTAGATGTTATGTTATTGCCTGATCAAAATCCCAGTCTTCCTTATACAGCGTATGCCAAATATATTTTAGATTATGCAGGATCAACGGTTGCGCAAAAAATTACATGGTTTAGTATTTACCCCAACACAATGATCGAAATTTATCCTTATCATATGGCTATTTCCAGTATTATTCCTCTATCTGCTACAAAATCGCTAAATGTTATTGAATTTTATATGGATGCTGCTTTAGAAGATTATGAACATGGAGAAGCCATGCATCAGGCCTTTAAGGAAAGTTATATGGAAACAGCGGCTGAAGATGATATGGCTTGTCAAAAAATCCAACTGGGGCGAAACAATCTTTTTAAAAGTCAGATAGAAGATCATGGCCCTTACCATAATCCTTTAGAACTAGGTATTCCATCATTTTATCAGTTTTGGAATACGCATTTCCGACCTTAGTCAGTTGTTGGGGGATTTGGCTGATTTTCAGGTGGTAAACGCTTAGTTGCCAAAATGCAAAAATCAATTTTTCCTGATGGACAATTTTGGCGGCATGCTTGTCCTAATCCGGGATCAATGCGGCAGCGAATTGCTTTACAGGAATCTTTACAAATTTTTGTTAAAAGGATAAGATCAGCACGTTTTTCAGGCTTTTCAATAGATCCCGATTTTTGTTCTATGACGTCTTTAACTAAATCATTTAATATAAACAGTTCTTCAATCAATGGTAAGTTTTTAGGTTGTTTAATGTTTCTTAAAATGTGTTCTTTTGAATAAGTTGGCCAATGAGTAATGTCTTGCATTTTTAAATATGTCATGACAACCAAAATAGCAATTACTATGCTGACTAAGAAAGGAAGAATAAATTTTCTTTTATTTTGGTACATTGACATTCGTCCTTTTTTCATCCACAACTTATAGTAACCGCAGTAGCTGAGGTCATAAAACATTTTTTTCTTAATTATAAGTAGCATATTTACTGTATAACAACAATATGCAGGGTTGATTTGCAAAGATTTGAATGAGTAAATATAATGAAAATTGAGTAAATAATAGCATACAAATTTCAGGAGAATTTTATGGGGCCAGAACTAGGTTTTAGCATTAGTGCTGCAGCAAGTATTAGTGTTTATTTGTTTATTATGATTATTTCTGCAGAGGGTCTATAAACCGCCCATATTTTAGAAATTTTAAGCCATTCCCCAAGAGCGAACGCGCCCCGTATCTACATGCACAAATGTTGAATACCTTCCAACTCCCCCTATTTTTAAAGATTTAGCTGCTTTTTGTATTTGTTTTAACGGACGTCCAGGAAGCATTATATCAGCTGCTTTACCACAAAGATGCTGGCTTTTTGTCGCAACGCCGCCACTGTTTTTGGCAAGCATCTTATTTGTTTTAGGTGATCGATATCCAGAAATCAAATGAATGGAGTCTTGAGACTCTAGTAAATCAGTAATATTAGCTAGTAATTTAAGAAGTTCTGGGTCAATAGGATGGAGTTCATTTGTGCGGTGATCTCTAAATAATTTATTAACGGCTTGCAATTGCTCTTCCACAAATTGTCCTTCCGCCCAGAAAATGTGTTTTTTTAAGGCTTCACCAGTATGGGTATTATATAAAGAAAGCGCAAGTTCCGGAGTTTTGGCTATTGTAGGAGAGGCAGGTGGAATAAACCCTTCGGGCAGGCCTGGTGCTTGTACAACCCGAGGGATAAGCAAAGATGGCGATGCCACGAGTGAAAAAAGACCAAGATGAGCAACAGATTTTAAAAAATTTCGACGTGAATGGTCATTTGTTACAATAAGATCAGTATTTTTATTTGTTGTTTGAGTCATGTTTTTCTCTTATTTCCACAAAGATAGTGAATTGAGGACAGAACAGCATTATTGTTATGTTGTTTCAACTATATATACATCAATTAAGTATACAAAAGATAATTTACAATCTTTTTATTAGATCTTTTTCCCAGAAACTAAAATTCTTGATTTTGAAAAAGTCTATTTTGGTGGAACCAATTCTACATCTACAGGACGATGATCTGAATTCGTAATAATAAGTGTTTGGGCATTTGCCGGAGGTGTAATTTTCTCTTTTTCTAAATAATCTCTTAATTTTTGGTTGTAAGCACGAATAAAGTGATTTTTAGGGTCAGGTTTAATCCGAATAGTTGCTATCACCACAAATCCAGAATCTGTAAATCGATCAACACCAGAAATAGCGACAGGGTCAATAACCATACGATGAAAAGAATGATCCGCCACCATGTCATCATATGCGGCTTGTAAAACTTCTTTGACTTTACTCATATCTGTACCGTAAGGTACTGGAACCTCAAGGGTAATTGCTGTATAATCACGTGATTTATTGATAATATTTGAGACTTCAGAAAATGGAATTGTTTGAAGTGCACCGTTGCTATGTCGTAGTGAAACTCCTCTTAAAGAAAGAGATTCAACAACGCCTGTATGAGATCCAATAATAACCATTTCACCAACAGCTATATTTCCTTCCATTAAAGTCAAAATTCCATTAATCAAGTCTTTAACAAGACTTTGTGCACCCAAGCTGATAGCAATACCAATCACACTGATACCGTAGATAATAGGCATAATAGGGATTCCAACTTCTTCCAGGATTAAAACAATCCCGGTAATTGTCAATATCCAATGCCCAACGCTTCGTAAGATGGGAGTAATGGTTTTTACAAAGAGGCTAGGTACAATTTTACGACCATTAACTATTTTTGTTTGGACATAACTTGTTGCGATATAATTGCTCCAAATCCATAACAGGCGAATAATGATAATAATTAAGACAATCGAAACGGTTCCTGCTAAATAGGGATGAATTGTTTTATCTGTTATCAAGCCTAAAGGGTCTGCTCCCCATGTTTGAAATAAAAGAATTATAAAAAATGAATGTAAAAGAATTTGAAAGAAATTTATGAGCGTGATTCGTGGTTGTTCCGAAAGGCTTAATGCGAATCTAGAATCGTCATTGGACGCTTTGTTTTCTAACCAAAAAAATAATTTTTGAAGCAAATTACGTAGCCATAATACGATTGCCGTTAAGATAGCTGTCAAAAAAGTCGCGGATCCCACAAACATGCTATGATCAGTCATACCGATAAAATAAAGAAAGAAACTTAGCATAAGCGTAAAGGATATAACCCAATGCCAATGTTGTCCGATTGTTTGAACGATTCTAATGAGGATTAGGGATAAACTAGTCGCGTGTTCGTCTTCAAATTCAAATTTTGATATTCCCCAAAATCTAATTTTCCAAACAGCTAAGACCAGCAAGCTACTTACACCAAAACTTAGAATTTTAATCCAAACCTGATGAACTTGTTCACCTGCTCCTAAAAACATGCCAAGTTCGGCAAAAATAGTCCCTGTGATTAAAACTTGAATAATCGCAATCGCAAACTGATAAGATGAAATATACGATTGATAGTCTTTTTCGGTGGCACGGATATTACGAGAAGCAAATAAAACTCTAAGAATAATAAGTGAGGTGCGAATCATAATAATGGCTGTGACAAGCATAAAACTTATATCAAGGACATCTCCCACCCCAGCAGGATAGTAAAACACAATCGCATAAGCTGAAATTCCAAACAAAATGATGGGGACACAGTTGCTAAAAATATGATGAGGTAAGTTAAATACGGTATAATTTTTAGGGCGATGAAACCGAACTTTAATCATGGCAAATCGGACTGTTCCTTCAACAGCTATGCCTGCTGTTAAAGCCAAAAGAACCGTTACTATTATATTAAATGTATCTTTGCGGTGTTCTTCATCTGCCAGACTATGAATAGATTTTGCAATCGCATCGGGAATTGTTGCAAGAAACTTTAAACTATTGAGCAAAAATTCAGATGTACTATCGATAATTGAGGTTATGAAATCAGTAAAGTTGTTAGTTGTAGATTGCTTTTTTTCGGCTTCTGTTTGTACATACAGTAAAGCAGATAAGACTTTGATGACTTTTTCTCTGTCTTTTGTATCTTGTAAAATAGTAATAGCTGATTTAAGGTCTGCGGCCTTTATTGTCGAAGGAATGGATTTTTCTTCTGGCTTAGGCGCACCTTTTTTCCCGGATAGTCCTAAAATATTCAGAATTTCAGACATGTGTTGTTGGGGACTAGAACTTGGTTCTGATCCTGCTTTAGCTGATTCATCTGCGTAACCAAAATGGCCTAATAGCACCATCATAATTAAGCAGAGCATTCCTTGCTTCCAATAACTCATGACTGATTTTTCATAAATTCTCATTGCTTTCAGTGTATACCTATCTCTTTGCAAAGTCTAGATGAGACCAAGGTCTATTTTTTCACCGCTTGCTAATTTATAACTAAAGCAACATAATTTTATCAATTTTCTAGATTGATTTTTGCCGAACTTTCGGCACCTCAAAATCCGCGAATAGTTAGTCTCTTTAAGGATTTTGAGGTTTGAAATTTCGATCAAAACTGCATCATAAAATGTGACATAATTATGTTGCTTTAACTATAGACAATAGAAAAGCCATCATAAGATGGCTTTTATTGATTGTTCTTTCGTTTATTCTGCAAGTGGTTGCACAGCCCCTGGTGCTGTGGGTGTTTTTTCTTTAAGGTCATCTTCTAGCTTTACAGTGAAGAAAATCATTTCGCCTCGGCGATTTATAAGTAGTGTGATGTTTTTACGATTGAGCTTTTTAGCTTCTTCAACTTGTTTTGAAAATTGTTCTGGTTCCAAAACTTGCACCTGATTTGCTTCAATAATCACATCGCCAGGGCGCACACCTGTTGTTGCTGCAGTGCTGTCTGCTGAAATGCTGACAACAACGACCCCTTCAACGTTTTCAGGGACTTGATATTGTTGAGAAAGAGATGCTGTTAGTTTTGAAATTTTCAAGCCTAAAACTTCTATTAATTCAGCAGATGGATTTTTTGCACCTTTTGTTGGTTCAGAAGTTGAACTATCTGTTGATGTTTCAAATTCACCTAGTTTGGTGTTAACAATAACTTCTTTACCCTTACGCCATAGTTTGACTTTTACACTTTTCCCAACTTCAGTTTCGCCAACAACTCTAGAAAGTCTATTCTTTTCATTGATTTCTTTGCCATCAAATTCAAGAATGATATCGCCTGGTTCAATGCCTGCTTCGGCAGCTGGTCCTTTAGAGGTCAGACTTGCAACAATAGCACCACGTGCTTTAGGTAAACCATAACTTTCAGCCATGTCATCAGAAACATTTTGGATGCGAACCCCAAGCCAACCACGTTTTGTACGGCCAAATTCAATCAATTGCTGCACTGTTTCACTGGCAAGGGAGGATGGAATTGCAAACCCAATCCCCACATTTCCACCACTGGGTGAGAAAATAGCCGTATTGATACCAATAACATTGCCATCTAAGTCAACCAAAGGCCCACCGGAATTGCCCATGTTGATAGAAGCATCGTGTTGCATAAAATCTTCTACATATTCGCTAACGCGGCTACGTGGGTTTGGTTTTAAATTAATATTGCGGGAAATATTTGACAAAATACCTGAGGTTACTGTGCTGCCAAGCCCAAATGGGTTGCCGACAGCAAGTACCCAGTCACCTACTTTTGACTTATGTGAGTCACCCCATTCTAGAGTAGCAATTTTGCGCTTTTCTTCAGGTAATGAATCTAGATTAACCTTTAACACTGCTAAATCTGTACGATCATCCATTCCTTGAAGTGTTGCCTCAAGCTCTGAATTATCGTGAAGAATAACAGTAATTTTTTTAGCATCAGCGATTACGTGATAGTTGGTGACAATGTAAGCAATGTTAACGCCATCTTTTACACCAACTTTAACCACAAATCCAGATCCAAGAGATTGTACACGGCGAGGCTTATCCATTTGGTCAAAAAAATCTTTGAAAAAATCATCAAGAGGGGTGCCTGGTGCAAATTGAGGTACGCTTCCTCGATCACGGCCTTCAACAACTTGCGTTGTTGAAACATTGACCACGCCCGGAATAACTTTTTCTGCAACTGAAGAAAATCCTTGCGATAAATCAAATTTTACAGTTGATTTATCGGTTTTGTTTGCATCAGTTTTTGCTTTATCAACATCTGATTTTACTTTATCAGCGTCAGCTTTTGCTTTATCTTCTTTAGGTTCTACTACTTTTGAAGAAAAAGCTAATGCATCTGTTATTAATAAAGAATCGATTCCCACAGTCAATTGTAATGCCAGAAGAATCCCTAGTTTTTTACCATTCATCATTTACTAAACCTTTTTTTAAACAAATAGATTACACATAATTAATTTTGTTCACAGAACCTTACTGACCCTTTTTTTCCGGATTACTAAAGTATTTAAATAACTCGCTGTCAGATGAAAGAACCATTGTAGAATCTCCTTTTAACGCCAATTTATAAGTTTCTAATGAGCGGTAAAACCCATAAAATTCAGGGTCTTCCCCCAAAGTCGACGCCACAATATCTAACGCTTTTGCTTCTCCTTCTCCTTTTGCTTTTTGAGCATCTCTTTGTGCTTCTGCAATAATCACAGCGCGATCTTTTTCCGCTGTTGATCTAATTTGCTGAGCACGTTCCGCTCCTTTAGCCAAGTTTTCTTTAGCAATACGCTCCAACTCAGAATTCATACGTGCAAAAACAGCTTGTCGATTTTCTTTAGGAAGTTCGGTGCGGATAATACGAATATCCACAATGTCCATTCCCAGGGCTTGTGCAAGTGTACGTACTTCTTGATGTATGCGCTCCATGACCTTAGAACGCTCTACTGTTAATAAGCTGCGCAAAGGAATTTTACCGATGACATTACGAACTGTACTGCTGATAAGGGCTTCAAGACGCATAGCGGCCCCTATTTCATCTGCAGGTTTAATTGTTTGAAAAAACAAGACAGGATCGTTAATCCGATACCGTGTATAGGTATCGATAACAATACGTTTTTGGTCACCTGTAGTAATAGGAATAGCAGGTAAGTCAAAGTTTAAGACACGCTTATCATAATATGTCACGTCTTCAATCAAGGGAATTTTCATCTTTAAACCAGGTGTATTCACAACCCGTTTTAGTTCGCCAAACTGAAGGACAACTGCCTGACTTCGTTGATCAACAGTATAAAGTGAACCTGATCCTATAATTCCTAATACCACTAAAACCCCAAGACCAATACCAATATATTTATTCATTATTTTTGTGCTCCTACTTCTTGACTGGCGGGCAGGGGTTTCCCTTTTTTAGGGCTGGCTGTTATATCTCGTAATGGTAAGTAAGGAAGAACATTATTACCTGCCTTTGGATCAATGACGATGATTTCTTTAACATCAACTAAAATCTGATCCATCGCATCAAAATATAATCTCTTGGTCGTCACAGCTTGATTTTTTTTGTAGGCTTGACGAACTTGATGGAATCTGGATGCTTCACCTTCAGCTTCAGCAATTTTTGTCTGTCTATATCCTTCTGCATCTTGCAGAATTTGTGTAGCCTGACCACGAGCTCGAGGAAGAATATCATTGCGATAAGCCTCTGCTTCATTACTAAGGCGATCTGCGTCCGTAAGCGAAGCTTGTAGTCCATTAAAGGATTCTACGACCTCTTTTGGAGGGGCAACGTTTTGCAGTTGTACAGATACGATCTGAATGCCCAATTTATATTGATCCATCAATTTTTGCAAAAGAGTTTGTGCCGTTGTGCCAATGGCATCACGACCTTCTGTAAGAGCTGCTTTTGCCATTGTTTGACCGATGACTTCGCGAATAACACTTTCTGCCGCTACTTTAATAGTAACTTCTGGGTCTCTTGCGTTAAATAAGAATTCAGTGACATCTTTGATTTTCCATAAAATTGTATAATCAGTATGCACCATGTTTTCATCACCCGTCAAAATCAGGGTTTTATCTGCGTTATCTTCTGTTGCGCCTTCACGAAGTCCCCCACTAATAGTGTTAACAGCAGCTACCTTAGTTACCATGACACTTTCAATAGGAGAAGGAAGGTGATATCTAAGACCAGGTGCAGATATCCGTACCATCTCGCCAAACCTTGTAACGGTTGCAAGTTCACCTTCTTGCACTCGGTAAAAACCAGTTAAGCTCCATAAAACAACGATACCGATAATACCAATGACGACAAGATTAGCTGAGATGTTTGGGAGTCCATTTGAGCCATTGTCACCACCTTGATTAAATGTTTTTTTAATGCGGCGCTGAAATAAGTTTATTGTTTCATCAATATCAAGTGGTTTTTTAGATTGTGGATCAGATGACTTACCCCACGGGCCTGATTCTTTTTTATCATCGCCATCACCAGGGCCTTTGCCCCATGGCCCACCAGACATTTTATAGATGAGGCGAGATAAATGAAAAGGGATCAACTTCAATATTGCCAACAATATTTTGGCAGCAGAAAATGATATAAAATCACCAGTTTCTTGACTTTTTTTAGGGAAAGATGTCTTCATATTTCTATTTAGCCAAATTCTTAATTTAAATTTTTTCTATTTTGACTATATAACAAACAAAAGATTCGAACAATGAGGACAATACAGATGACGCGAGAAGATCTTATTCGTGACTTTTTAAACACGCTTTTAATCCCACAAACACAAGAGACTTTATTTAAGTATGTTCTCGTGCCGTCTATTAGTGAGACTAAAATTCAATTAATGTTTGAGGTGCCGAGTGCTCTTTTGACTCAAGTTCAACCTTTGATCGTACAAGTTGAAGAATGGTTAAAAAAAACTTTTCCCGATCATCATACTTTTTGCGGTATTACCAGTGAAAAAAAAATACAATCAAAAAAATTACTAACCTTTGAGAAAATTAGTCACATTATTTGTGTGGCATCTGGCAAGGGAGGAGTAGGCAAATCTACAACAGCTGTGAACCTAGCTATTGCTTTAGCACAGCAAGGAAAACGTGTTGGGCTTTTAGATGCTGACATTTATGGACCCTCGCTTCCTCAACTTCTTGATCTTCATGAAAAACCAAGTCTCACAACTGACAATAAACTTCTTCCTCTTATGAAATATGGTATTCAAGCCTTATCAATAGGGTTGATGATTCCTGCTGACAAAGCTGTGATTTGGCGAGGCCCCATGGTTCAAGGTGCTTTCCTTCAGTTGCTTAAAGAAGCAGATTGGGATGTAGATGTTTTAGTTATTGATATGCCCCCAGGTACGGGCGATGTTCAACTTACACTTGCGCAACAAATTCAAGTCAGCGGGGCGATTATTGTTTCTACTCCTCAGGATTTAGCTTTAATAGATGCAACACGTGCACTTCAGATGTTTCAAAGTGTTAATGTGCCAATTTTAGGAATGATCGAAAATATGAGCTTTTTTGAATGTCCGCAATGTCATCATCACAGTCATATTTTTCATCATGGTGGTGCACGTCAAACAGCCCAAACCTTATCCATTCCCTTTTTGGGGGAAATCCCTCTCGATATGACAACGCGAATTGGTTCAGATACAGGTAATCCTATTACAATTTTTGAACCGGAACACTCATGCTCAAAAATCTATCACCAGATTGCATCTAAGCTTATTCATATGCTTTTCTAGATATATTGTGAAGGCTTAAAAGCTCGTTTTTTTTCACATAGCTCTTGGGCTTTCACACATAGTCTGGCGATCGGGTAGGAATCTAGACGAGCTACTCCGATATGTTTGCCAGTGTGTTCGCAAAAGCCATAGGTGCCATTTTTAATACTTTTGAGTGCCATTTCAATTTGATCTAAAAGCATTTTCTTATGCTCTATGCAGGCGACTTGCGGATAATTTATCTCTTTGTTAATGCTATTATCTACGGGATCAGCCTCACGCACGGACGTATCAACCAATTGTTCGGGAACATCTTGCGCTATCTGTGTTAACATTTTTTGCCAATTAATAAGTTTGTCTTGAAAATAGTTCAACATCTGTTCCGACATATACGTAGAATCATCCATTGGTGTATAAGGAGGGTTAACAGAAGCACGTTTGTTTTCATAAATCATAATCGTAATATCCCTATACTAAATATTTTAAATTTTGTTCTTGGGTAATAAGGATAATAAGTTGAATGAATCCCGCAAACCCAATGAGAATATAAATGGCTCTAGCAAGGGAAGAGCCAAATACTCGCTCGATAACATTATTACTTGAAATCCCGACAATTCCCCAATTAAGGGCGCCTATAATTACAATAATAGAGATTATGACATTCAATATATAACCTGACATCAGGGCTCTCCCTTATCTGAGACAATTGCATAATGGTTCTTTTGAGCTCTTAACAGTGTCAATGCGATCCTCAAATCCTCATTTACATAAAGTAAACTCCGGTTTTGCGGTTCTCTTGACACGTTAATCATCTCAAAATATCTCATTATACAATTATCTCTATCTGCGTACTTCATAATATATTTAGAATAAATAATAAATTTGTCTTATATTCTATGTGAAAAAAGTGATGTTTTTATCGTACTGAGAACATTTAAAAGCACGTAAAGAGTTGAGGAAGATAAAAAATTTAATTAGTAAAAATTAAAATTATATTTCGTAAAATAACTTTTTTTGCCGTATAATTTTAATTAAAAAATATAGCCATCGTTGATTTAGTTTTGCTGGAGAAGAAAGTTTGCATTTAATATGTTCTTTACCTCACAGTGGTGCTATGGTAGTTTCGCAAGGATTTTAGAGTCCATATATTAAAAACGGTATGAAACAATGGATAAAACAATTGAATTAGTAGAGAATTATGCTGTTGCTACTACTACCAATAACAGCGTGCTTGGAGTTGTTTTGAAAAATATAATAGAACAACTTCCCGTTTCTGTGATTATATTTGATAAAAACTTGTGTTTTTTAGCAGCGAGCAACCGTTTTTTTGATGAATCTCCTTTGCAAAAAGAAAACATACACGTCCAAGATCATTGGTATACACTTGTTCCTGACATGCCTATTAAATGGAAAGCAATTCATCAACGCGTTTTGAATGGAGAAAAAATAAAGTGTGAAGAAGATCCATTTTATCGGCAAGATGGTAGCGTTGAATGGTGGAAATGGGATATAGCTCCTTGGTATCAAGAATCAAAAGAAATTGGTGGGCTTATTCTTTACGTAGAAAATATTACAAGCAAAAAACAAGCTGAGCAAGAATTAGAAAAAAATATACGTTCCTTAGAAAAAGTTAATAATAATCTTTCTAAATTTGCCCATATATGTGCTCATGATTTAAATCAATCTCTTCGTACTATCTCGCTATATGCACAAATTGTTCAAACAGATTATAAAGACAATTTAGATCCTTCTTTAAAAAAATATATTAATCGTATGATTAAAACTATTGAACAGATGGAGGGATTTATCAGTAGTACTCTTGATTTTTCCCATTCCAAAGATAAAAATATCCTGATGGATGATGTGTGTATGGAAGAAGTTATTGAGAATGTGATGTTGGTTTTAAAAGATGAAATTGTGCGTAAAAAAGCGATTATAAATTATAAAGATTTACCGGTTGTCAATGCTAACAAAAATCTTATCACTCAGCTGATGCAGAATTTAATTGCTAATTCCTTGAAATATAGTATTGAGAATCGTTTGCCTGTTATTGATATAATTGCTGCTGATAAAGGTGCATTTTTGTTGTTTTCAATACATGATAATGGGATGGGAATAGAAACAAAGCACTTAAAAAAAATCTTTAATGAATATAAACGCCTCAATCCTGAATCTCAGGAAGGATCAGGCCTCGGGCTTCATCATTGTAATAAAATTATCCGAGAGCATGGTGGAAGAATTTGGGCAACATCGACTATTAAAAAAGGCACAACAATCTTTTTTACTCTTTCTAAATCATCTGTTGAGAGTGTTGAAGATCATGATCTTCTTGAAGCTCAACACAGAATTTCTGTTAATAATTGAGCCCGAAAGTTGGTGTTTAAAATGCCGAAATGCCGGTTTGATGACGTCCCAGAATCAATGTATGGATATCATCCGTGTCTTCATAGATGGTGACAGTTTCAAGATTAATTGTGATTGTTCTTTGAATCTGATCTATAAGTATGCTCAGTTCTTCAGCCATTTTTGAAAAGGACGGGATGTAGATATCTGAGGGAAAGCCTGTTAAACAGGCAACCAAGATCATAATACTTAATATCTTAATAAAAAAACTTATTGTTCAATCGTGAAGATTCTCATTTCTATCTTGCTTCTACATTTCATTTCAAGATAGAGGCTTTTTTTATTCAAAGATTTATGTATGATCAAAAAATGACGAGTTTTGTTTAATATAGGATTATTCAATGTCACTAGCCGTATATTACCAACGCATACGCTATGAATTTTTTCAGATGGCTAAGCGTTTTCCTTTAGCCATCTTGTGTAGTTTGGCTTTTTGTTTTGTGTCTATTAAAGGAGAAACCATTGATCCGGTATCTTTAATAATCTTACGCGCTTTTACATTAAATATGGGAACAAATTCTGTTGTTTCATCCATTAATGTTGTTGTTTTTCTGCAGACTTTCTTTTGCGGAATGTGTTGGTTTATTGCATTACGGTTATTTTGGGAAGGTCAACGATATCGACAATGGATTTCATATTTAGTTGCTATTCCAGTCTATTTTTTCATTTCTTATTATATTCGAACACAAACGTTATCTTTTTTTCCTGTGAATGGTATCTGGACTTTAGGAGCAGGATTGTTTTTGCTAACTTTTTGTGCACCTGTTTTAAGGAACGGGCGTACTGATTTACAATTTTGGTCATTTAGTTATCGGCTGTGGGTTCGAATTAGCTATTCGTTCGTAGCAGCGTTAATCCTTTTTTTAGGAGTAATGGCGATCCTTTCATGCCTTGATTATCTATTTTCTATTAGATTTTATAAAGATCAATATAAAGATTTAGCAACGGTTGCTTTTACTTTTTTCTTTCCCATTTTAACCTTTGCTGGCATTGATAGAAACTTTAATGAGGAACCAACTGAACAAAGTACTAAGCCAATTTATTATTTGCTGGGATATTTAATTGTCCCCCTTATTTTTATCTATTCACTAATCCTTTATGCTTACATAATTAAGATTATCGTTATGCAAAGCTTACCTCGAGGTGGTGTTGTTTATCTTGTCTCGAGCTATGGGTGTGTTGGTATTTTGACATATCTTGTTAGTATCCCCCAAAGAATTGCAAAGGAACGGCTTGTTTCTTTTTTCAGACATCACTTCTTTAAAATTCTAATCTTTCCCGCCATATTGTTAGCCGTAGGAATTATCTATCGCCTTAAACAATATGGTCTTACCGAATCGCGGTATATGGTGGTGTTATGTTTGATTTGGTTTAGCTGTAGCATTCTTCTTTCAATGATCATTAGACGAGAATTTTTTGCCAAGGTTATGTACACCACATTACCATGTTTGCTTTTATTGGCGTCTGTTGGGCCTTGGAGTATTAATAACTTGCCAACTTTTGAGCAAATCCATACCTTGGAAAAAATTTTAGAATTTAACCATGTGATGAAAGATGGGCATCATGTACCTGGAAAATATACTCTTAATGAAGAGGATAAAATTCGAGTTAGTGGCATTTTAGACTATTTATGTACGCATCAAAAAGCTCATCAATTAAAACCTTGGTTTGACAAAAAAACGTCAAAGCGTCTGTTTGAAAACACCAAGAATTTACAGGCGTTGGATATTGCTAAAGCAATGGGGGTAAAATATCAAAAGGATGGACAAATTAGTTATACAGGATCCTTTCATTATGAAGGAATAAGTCCAGATTGTTTAGCACTTAAGGGATATGATTATTATATTCCAAATGTGTGGATTGATAATAAAAGAAAACACTCTGTAAAACTACCACAAGATTCGCAAATGCTTACCTTTTCTTTAGATAATTCAACGGGTGTATTACGTGTTAATAAAAATTCAAAAGAAATATTTAAAGTGTCTATTGCAGAAATGATTATAGCAACAGATTTAAATGAGAGTGGGGGCATCATAAAAAAAGATATGACCATTCCATTTATCAGCGAAGAAGTTTCTGGTGTATTAATGATTCAGCGTTTGTCAGGTGAGTTTAGTCCAGAAACAAAAAAATTTAAGCATCTTTACAGTATGCAATTTAGTTTATTAATAGGTGCCCTGAATACCAGATAATTACGAAAGTTTAATGGAGTGTAAAATATCTTCTGCACGCATTGCACTTGGCCCAGATTTTAGGTGCCCTTTTGCCTGCATTGCATGCTTTTTTGCCATAGTCGTATCACCTTTTGCTAGAGATTCTTCTGCGAGTGCCAGCGATGCTTTGCCATCTTCTTTTAATCGCCCATGAGCCGTTGCCAACAAACGCCAGGCAAAGGTATTATCAGCATTTTGCTGAGTAATGGGAATAAGAATTTCTTTAGCTCTGGCCGAGCCATCACTTTGCTGGCTTTCAATCAATACATGTGCAAGAAGGATTTTGATGTATTTTGCACGTGGTTGTTTTTTGATAGCAGTTTCTAAAGATTGTATTGCTTCTTTATGATGGCCATGCTCAAATTGAATTTGCCCTTTTAATTCATACAAATAAGGGTCATCTGGTAATTGATTAATAAGTGAATTGATTTTTTGAAGAGCATCAGTCATTTTCCCAATTCTATAAAGAGCGATTGCTTTTGCGTAAGTACAATTATTGTCCGATAGGTTACCCAAGATACGATTACCTTTAAGAACTTTTTGAGGAGATTCGAAAAAGCCAATAACTTTGGCACGGATTCGCTGAAAATCTGCCTCAATATGAGGCGGAATTGTATTGACCTTTGCCGTTTTTAAATGAGATTCAACACTTTTCATTCGATCAGTTGTTAAGGGGTGGGTGATGGAATAAGGATCAACCCCACTTGAAATCATTTGTGTCTTTTTTTCAATAACTTTAAAAAAATCAAGAAGCCCCTGAGAATCCCAGCCAAGACGATCAAGATAAGTCATAGCAGCTTGGTCGGCTGATGATTCTTGAGTGCGAGTGAATTTTAACATTCCTCGGTTAAAAAGATGTTCACCACTGGAAAAACCTGCCATTAAGGGTGTCGGATCACCTGTAGCGAGCATAGCTGCTCCTCCTAAAAGAAGAGCTGCAGCCGCAGGTAACATAGCGCCCTTGGCGGCTTGATCCATTTTAGCAATATGACCACCTGCAATGTGACCAACTTCATGAGCAAGAACACCTAAAAACTCACTAGCAGTCGCACAGCTTTGAATCAGACCTGTATGAATCAAGATTTGCCCACCTGTGGATGCCGAAGCATTTAATTCAGGATCAACAACTAAATAGACATGAGGTTGGTATTGCTTTAACCCTGCAACTTTGAAAAGTTGGTTTAACCATTGAGTGATAATACTATCTACTTCTTCGTCGATCACAACGGAACCAACCTTGAAATCAGGGATAGCCCAGCAAGGTGAGGTAAGTAAAAAGAATCCAATCAGGCTATATCTTAAGGTTGTTAGCACAAAGTTAATCCTTATCCAGGTTTGATATTTTATCATAGCAGAAGATAAACCGAAGATAAATCAAGTTTACTTTAGGTTAAAGATTCTATACTATTCGGTTCACTAATGTATGAATTTTATTGATTCAGGTGCGCTTATGATCCAACCTCAAATAATTAAAAACTTTTCAGAAATAAACAAAACAGTTGGAATAGATGAAGCAACTCTTATCTTATTGGATATTGATAATACCCTCTTAACTCCTACAGGAGATTATGGAACGGTTGAGCATTTTTTGCACTTATTCAAAACAGAAATGATGAGCAAGCAGTGTAATGAGGTCGAAGCAAGAATCGCCATTTATGAACGCTGGATCAGGGCTCACGGGGTTATTAAAACTAAACTTGTGGATGATAATATTCATCAACTTATTAAAACAGCTAAAATGAATAATGCAGTTGTGCTTGCTTTTACAGCTAGGCTCCCGCGAATGAAAGAAATAACATTAGAGCAACTGAGTCAGCACGCTATTATGTTAGATGAATTACCTGAGATGTCTTTTAGTAAAACCTATCAATTGACATTTGATTTATCTTTAACGCCATGCCATCAAACCACGAATATCGTTAAATTTCCTGAAGTAGAGCAATGGCAAGCACAAACTCTATTTGCTTCGGGCGTTATGTTTTGTCACGACCTAAATACCAAAGGAATGGTTCTAAAAGATTTTTTTAGTGACTTAAAACTGTATCGTCAGCGCAAGGGGTTCATAGACATTAAAAAAATTATTTTTGTTGATGATGGTGCTTATAATTTTGAATCTATGTATCAAGCGGCAAATGAATTGAACGTGGATTTTTATGGATTTCATTTCCAATATCAAAATAATTTTGATGCCATTCGTGCCGCCAATGAAGAACGATCTTTGAGTCGGTTCTTGTCTTAAAGTAATAATAGTAATGACTATAGATATGCAAAAAATTATTTAATTCTCTCCTCTTGAAATCATCCTTCTCAATCCCTACTTTCAGATTACACATTATCTTTATCAACCAAGAGTGTTTTTAGTGAAAAAATATTTAACCAGTGCCGTGCTGTTCTTGTCAACAAGTTTGCTGGCAACAACACATGCGAACGATGACAGACAACAGGATAATCCCCCCTTTGAGTTGCGAAAACTTCCCCAAGATGCAAAAAATATTGTTTTTGGTATGGTGCCAGCAAAAGATCTACAAAAACTATGCGTATTTTGTCCTCAAATGACAGAAACCATAGATCTCTATCAACAACATCACGTTTTACCACGGTTGCTTGAAAGAGCTTCAAGTTCACAGATTCATCGAATTATTGCTGATGATATCGCTATTATTGAAGTAGGAAGAACAAAAGAGCAAACCGAAGCTGCTATTTAAAGCAAATTCTTTTATTTCAGTGGAAATGGGCTGTCCCTTATCGCCGTATCTTCAAACACATCCAGATTTGAGCCAAGTCAATATTGCTGATTTTAAAGCTTATCCGGATGCTCTTACTCAAATACAGTTGATGTATACTCAAATATTTAAAGAATTAATACCAGAAGAAGCCGCACAACGTCATGCGCTCGATGCTTTTGCGGCAGTTTTCCCGGTAAAAGATGTTTATTTTTCTAAAAAAAATTTAGAAGGAAACATCCTTTCTTATCTAAAAGCACTTTTACCCTTTCGAGAAACGTATCGTACTTTATTAACAGATACACCCCTTGATCAAACATCGCATATTGTTGTCAGTGATGCGCAAATACAAGAACAAACAACTCAAACGAAACTTAAGACTATTCTTAGCGCAGATCCAAACCATATCGTGGTCTTAACTGTGGGGAATTCTGCAAACACTGTTAATGCACAAGGGGAATTAAGCTCTCAGATCGTGACCGATTTTGTGAAAGATATGGGAATTAAATACTTACAATTAATGAACCCCAGAGGCAATGTTAAGGCGATTGGAAATGACTTCCTCTTCGGCTGCAATTCCTTAACCAGCGTTGATACCCGTGGGCTTACGACTGTTCAATCGATTGGAGATAGTTTTATCGCTTTATGCGGTTGTATAACAAGCCTTGATGCTCGAAATCTCGCGAGTGTTCGATCAATTGGGACTCTTTTTCTCATCGGCTATAATATGACCACTTTGCTCTCCAATGATCTCAAACGACTTGAAGAAGTCGTTGCACAGATAAACACTAAAAAGAAAATCGGTTTAGCTGATTTTCAGCTAATACTTAAAGACTAATTCATGAACGCTTTGATAAAAATCAACCTGGGATTTTCTCATTCTCAAGTTGATTTTTATCTATATTTTTATGCTCTTCATTTGATTATTTTAGGATGTTTCTAAAAGCCGTTTCCACCAACCCCGCTTTTTTTTCTTTTCTCCGCTTTCAGGTGTTGAAGATGGATTGGACGCAATAGTCGGTGTTGGTTCTGGTCTTTCAGAAGAAGGTATGTCTTTATTGCTAGTATCATCTTCTACTGCTAAGGGTTTGTTGCGATTATTTTGGCCTCGGCGTTGACGACGACGACGACCCGCTTTTTTTTCAGCTTTTTCTTGGGTCTCTCCTGTAATGCTTTCGCCTGTTGAATGGAGTGAAGGCATATCTGAGGAAGGCGCATCAATGTGATCAGAGATGATTTTTTCTGATGATGGCATTCCTTCTTCAGGGTTTTGCGTCTTTTTATGTTGACCACGCCTCCGGTTATTAAATAATCCGTGACGTTGACGTCTTTTATCTTGCGGTTGAGTCGTTAATGCTGCCGGCGTCTCAACAATGACTTCATCAATAGGTTCAACTAACGCGGCATCAGTTTCTATTTCTACAACAACTATTTTTTGTTTGTTGAGTGGTTTATCCATCGAAGATTGTAACTCAATAACTTTTTCAATAACACTCGGTTTATAGTCGCGTTGCTTGATTGCTTCAATTTTAAATTCAGGTGCAACAAGGCTATTATCGCGCTGAATTTGTGCAAATAAATTGTAGCGTTGTTCCATGTTTATCAGCATGGCGCGTTTTTGGTTCAATAAGTATAAATCCACATCCGCGGGAACAGTGACGAGAATTTCAGCATTGTGCCCTGCGATTCCCTCTGCTTCAATGGCTCGTAAAACATGTAAAGCCATTGATTCAATCGAACGAATAACTCCAGCCCCTTTGCAATGAGGGCATGGTTTCATATTTGTTTCAATGATGCTAGGGCGTAAACGTTGACGTGATAATTCTAATAAACCAAATTGACTAATGCGACCCACTTGAATGCGAGCACGATCATTACGTAAAGCATCCTTTAATCTTTTTTCAACAGCTTGAATATGTTTGGGGTCGTTCATGTCAATAAAGTCAATCACGATTAACCCGCCCAAATCTCGCAGACGCATTTGGCGGGCAATTTCATCTGCTGCTTCTAAGTTGGTCTTGAGAGCTGTTTCATCAATGTGGCGTTCTTTAGTTGACTTGCCAGAGTTTACGTCCACCGCCACCAATGCTTCGGTAGGGTTAATCACAATGGACCCACCTGAAGACAGTGTTGCCACCGGATTCATGATTGCATCAATTTGTATTTCAACCCCATAATGATGAAAAAGTGGAACTTGTTCTTTATACAATTTAACTTTTTTTGCATGACTTGGGATGAGCGTTTTCATAAAGTTTTTGGCTTCTTTATAACCTTCTTCACCTTCAATTAAAATTTCATCGACTTCTTTGCCATAATTATCCCGAATCGTCCGTTTGATTAGATCGCCTTCAGCATAGATCAATTTTGGGGCAATTGATTTTAGGGTAGTTTCGCGAATTTCGCTCCATAATCTCAACAGATATTCAAAGTCACGACGAATTTCAAGTTTATTGCGATCTTGACCTGCTGTGCGGACAATCAAACTAATGCCCTCAGGGATCGGCACATCATTCAGTATTTCCCTAAGACGTTTGCGATCTTCAGGATCAGTGATTTTACGCGAAATGCCACCACTGCGATGTCCAGCATTGGGCATTAAAACGCAGTATCTACCAGGGAGGCTTAAGTATGTGGTTAAAGCTGCTCCTTTATTGCCGCGTTCTTCCTTGACGACTTGAATCAGCATAATCTGACGTCGTTTAATAACTTCTTGAATTTTGTAATGATACAATTTTGGACGACGCGTGAAAGTTTCTTCATCGTCACTCATTTCAATCGCTTCATCAACAACAAGCTCAGGTACGGAAACTGCGTCCATCATCTCTGTTACAACTTGTGTTGCTTCTTCGGTAACAACAGCTGGTTCAGCTGGACGAGGCTCTATAGGGCGTCGCTCACTTATCGGGATTCGATAGTAATCAGGGTGAATTTCGGAAAAAGGTAAAAAACCGTGCCGATTATTTCCAAACTCAACAAAGGCAGCCTGAAGCGATGGCTCCACACGAATAACTTTTGCTAAATAGATATTACCTTTAAACTGTTGTTTTGTAGATGTTTCGGCTTCAAAGTCATCTAGCCGATTGCCATCCATAATTGCCACTCTTTGCTCTTCGGCGTGGGTGGCATCAATAAGCATCTTCTTTGCCATAAGGCGATAATCTCCGTTCGATGCTGCTTTTTGCGAGGAAATGGTATAAAAGATTGTTCCCTTAGAGGGGCGTGAGCCTCAAACAAAAGTGCAGCAGAAAAATTGTTAAATGAAAATTTTTTGAATGTGATCAAAATATTGCGGACAAATTGAGGCGCTAGTATCTGGATAGGCTCAACTTTCGCGAGCATACTATGGGCTATGATAAAAAATTTAGAAATCAAATTATACATTTTTATAGCCGCAGCTGTTTCCTCAACATTATTATTCGTTTACAAATGTAGCGTTAACTCTTCATTACGCCAAGAAAAAAAACAAAAAAATAGAGACTTCTTTAAACTTTTTTAAAAATTCGTCATAATTGTACAACTTTCAATAAAATTTTGAAAAATTATAAGGATGATTTATTGGTGCTTAAACGCATTTTAAAAATTTTAACAGGTGTTGCTTTTTTGATCGTTGTTTTGATAGCCAGCGCAGGATATGTCTTTTTTTTATATGGGCGAGGTTTGCCAGAATATGACTATTTAAAAACTTATGAAGCGCCTGTACTCAGTCGCTTATATTCAGCGGATGGTCAATTGGTTTCTGAATATGCTGTTGAAAAACGACTGTTTGTTCCGTTTCATCTGATTCCTGAACAGCTTAAGTTAGCCTTTTTGGCAGCAGAAGATAAAAACTTTTTTTATCATTTTGGCGTGGATGTTATCAGTACGCTCAGAGCTTCGATCATTAACACTTTAACAAATGGTTGGCAGCAACGCCCCGGTGGTGCATCGACAATTACTCAGCAAGTCGCAAAAAACTTTTTGATAGGCAATGAGCGGTCTTTTTCTCGAAAGGCAAAAGAAGCTATCACGTCATTTCGATTGGAAAGAGCATTGCCTAAAGAGAGAATCTTTGAATTATATCTTAATCAAATTTATTTAGGGGCTGGTGCTTATGGTGTTGCTGCTGCTGCACTTATTTATTTTGATAAAGAGCTTGATCAATTGAGTTTGGATGAAATGGCTTTTTTGGCGGCTTTACCTAAAGCACCAACGGCGCTGATTAATAAACAAGAATTAGCGCGCATTATCCATCGCCGTAATTGGGTTATTAATCGGATGATGCACTTGAAGATGATTAACTCGTCCCAGGCAGAGATTGCGAAAGTTAAGCAATTGCAATTTCGCACGCATCGTGAATATCCAGTCCAAGCCACTTATTTTTCCAGTGAAGTACGTCGTGAATTGCTGCGTCAATTCGAAGAAAAAACGGTGAATGCAGGGGGACTTACGGTTAAAACAACGTTAGACCCAAAACTACAGCAAATGGCAGATAAAGCCCTGCAGCAAGGATTAATAGACTATGATCGCCGTCACGGATGGCGTGGATCAGTGATAACGTTAAGTGCGAAAGATCTTGAAAATTGGCCTCAAAAGCTTAGCAACTTAGCCCGTCTGCCCGGTATGAAAAATGGGCAATTTGCTGTTATTTTAACGACAGAACCTCACAAAGTACAAATTGGGCTAATCAATGGTGAGAAATCGTTTCTATCATCAAGTTCGATTGCTTGGGCTCAACCTACTGGCTTTCATCCTGGAGATGTCATTTTAGTTGATAAAGTTCATACAGCTCAAACTCAAAGATCTTTAACCGATGATGAATATATGCGGACTGAGAGATTGTTTGATTTTAAAAATGTGATTTTTCCGACCCAACAAAAAGCAGAAGACTATAAACTAAAAAATCCCTTTATGTCGTATTCTTGGCCTCAACGTTCAGAAGATCTTTATGAACTTCAGCAAATTCCCCAAGTAAGTGGCGCGATTGTTGTGATGGATCCTCATTCAGGTCGTGTATTAGCAATCAGTGGGGGGTATGATTTTGAAATGAACCAGTTTAACTGCGCAACTCAAGCGAAGCGACAATCGGGATCAGCATTTAAACCGTTTGTTTATTTAGCTGCTCTTGAAAAAGGTATGACTTCTGAGACAAAAATTTTGGATGGCCCGATTAGCGTCAGTTTAGGGGCTGGACGCGGATTTTATTCTCCTCAAAATTACACACGTCGTTATTATGGGCTTTGCCCCCTTCGAGTTGGGTTAGAACAATCTCGAAATGTGATGACGATTCGTTTAGCACAACGAATGGGAATGAACAGAATTATTAAGATTGCTAAAGATTTTGGTATTCAACATCAAATGCCGCGACAATTGGCCATGGTGTTAGGCGCTGGTGAAACAACAGTTCTTCAATTAACAGCCGCTTACGGAATACTGGCAAATGGAGGGTATAAAATAACGCCTCGTTTGATTGATTCTGTGCAGGATCGTTACGGAAATACACTAGTGGATGATACAAACAAATTAAAAGGAGAATTGATAGCTAGCCCTGCAAGTGTCAAACAATTAAGTGGGATGCTGCGAGGTGTTGTAGAACGAGGAACAGCTAAAAGATTGCAAAGTTTAGGATTTCCCGTAGCTGGGAAAACAGGAACTACCAATGATTATAAGGACACTTGGTTTGTTGGCTATACAGATGATTTAGTAATTGGAGTATTTGTTGGGTTTTTATCGCCTAAAAGTTTAGGGGAAAAAGAAACGGGAGCAAAAGTCACTGTTCCTATTTTTGAGCACTTTGTTAAAAATGCCTATGCGGATCAACCCAAACCTGAATTTAAAGATATTCGCGAAAGTGATGAAACAGAGCCGGTGATGGATAATATAAAAAATCCTCAAGCCCCATCTCATGAATCTCTTGAGTCTGATGTGCATTTTGTGTCAAGTATAATGCATTGAATTGAAAGCTATCCATTTTACAATAAAGAAAAAGAACAGGTAACTTCGCTATGCGTGCAGAAATTGAAAATAGTGTTAAGCAAATTGATCAAGCCCTAAACTTGATACGGAGGCATCTTTGACTGGGATCATTCAATTCAAAAACTTGCAGACTATAATCAATTAGCTGAATCTCCAACGCTATGGGACAATCAGCAACACGCGCAAAAAATCTTAAAAGAGCGAGAAGCTTTACAGTCGTCTATTTCTCGCATTAAGTCATATGAAAAGCGGCTGCAGGACGCTGTTGACATGATTGAAATTGCTGAAACTGAAAATGTTGCCGAGTTTTTAGAAGAAGGCGAAAAAGCACTGCTAGAATTGGAAAAAGAATGTGCGCGACTTCAGTTGGAAACACTGTTGTCCGGTGAAGCAGATGCCAATAATGCATTTATTGAAATTAATGCTGGTGCTGGGGGAACTGAAGCTCAAGATTGGACAGCTATCTTGGCAAGAATGTATAGTCGGTGGGCTGAGGCTAAAAAGTACAAGCTTGAGATTATTGATGAAAACGTTGGTGAAGAGGCAGGGATTAAATCAATCACGTTTAAAGTTTCTGGCTATCAGGCTTATGGATGGTTAAAAACTGAAAGCGGTGTTCATCGCTTGGTTCGTATTTCCCCTTTTGATTCTAATGCACGACGTCACACAAGTTTTGCTTCCGTTTGGATTTATCCAGAAATTGATGAATCTATTGATATTGTGGTGGAAGAAAAAGATTTACGGATTGATACGTATCGTGCCTCTGGTGCGGGCGGACAGCACGTTAACAAAACAGAAAGTGCGATTCGCATCACGCATATTCCCACTGGCATTGCTGTGCAGTGTCAAAATGATCGCTCTCAACACCGTAACCGTGCTCAGGCTTATGCGATGTTAAAAGCAAGACTCTATGAATTAGAGCTTCGTAAAAAAGAAGAAGCTGCCCAAGCAATGTCGGATTCTAAAACCGATATTGGTTGGGGATATCAGATCCGCTCTTACGTTCTACAACCTTATCAGATGGTGAAGGATACACGTACAGGTGTTGAAAAAAGCAATGCGCAAGGTGTGCTAGATGGTGATTTAGATGAATTTCTAGAAGCGTCCTTAGCGCATCGTGTAGGGGGAAAATAAAAAAATCAATGCCTGAATTTCGGCTACGTGTTTTTCTAAAACCATTATAATAAAACTATATTCGGTTGATGATGATAAGAAGAATAGAGGGTCAAAATGTTAACACAAACAACAAAGCAAGAATTTTATCAAGCCCTCCTTACTAAAAATGTGCATTATGAAGGTTTGTTTTTTGTTGGTGTTAAGAGAACGGGTGTTTTCTGCCGCCCGACTTGCCCCGCACGAAAACCAAGATTTATGAATTGTGAATTTTATAAAACAGCACGAGAAGCATTACTTGCAGCCTATCGGCCATGTCTGCGTTGTCGCCCCTTGTCTCATCCTAATCAAGTATCAGAACTCGTACGTAGTCTTGTGGAAGCCATTGAAGAAAATCCTGAAAAATGATGGAAGGATCGCGATTTTAAAGAATTATCTGTGGATGCATCAACAGCGCGTCGGCAATTTAAAAAACGATTTGGGATGACATTTGTAGAATATGCAAGAAGCAGACGTATAGGGATTGCAATGAAGCAAGTTCGCGCAGGTGAAGCCGTTATTGATGCGCAACGGAGCGCTGGCTATGAATCTAGTAGCGGTTTTCGAGATGCTTTTTCCAAAATTATGGGATCTGCACCAACAAAATTTGACAAGCATTCACCTATTCTTAAAGCTTCTTGGCTTGATACACCCCTTGGGCCGATGCTTGCCATTAGCGATGAAGAAGCTCTCTACCTTTTAGAGTTTGTTGATAGGCGAGGGTTAGAGCGCGAAATAGAAAGACTTAGACTTAAAGCTAAAACAGCTATTATTCCAGGAAATACGCCTCCAATTATCTCAATTGAAAGTGAGCTTAAATCCTATTTTGAGGGAACATTGCGAGAATTTAAAACGCCAATACATCTTTTAGGTAGCACTTTTCAAAAGTTGGTTTGGGAAGAGTTATCTCGTATTCCTTATGGTCAAACGCGAAGCTACACTGATCAAGCTAAAGCTGTTGGTAAACAAACCGCTTATCGTGCGGTCGCAAATGCAAATGGAGCAAATCAAATCGCGATTGTGATTCCATGTCATCGTATTATCAAGGCAAATGGTGATTTAGGAGGATATGGGGGGGAATAGCACTTAAAAAATGGCTTATCGAGCATGAAAACAAAGGTCATTAACTTCTTAACTTTGTGTTAACAATTACCTAATACCTTTATTGATATTAAAATTTTAGATATTCTCGGAGAAAGACTATAACTTTGGAGAGAAATAATGGAGTCTATACGTAAAAATCAAGCCGAATCGGCGGTTCACTGGATTGACACCACATTGGTGATCATCAACGCGATTATTATTACATTATTTAACATGGCAGTTTTTAAAGATACTCCTGCTGTTCATGAAATGTTAGGTCAACTTATTCCCGTAGTTCTTTATGTTTTTGTTCTTATAGAAATTATTCAAGTCTGTTTATTAAAAGGTGACTATTTTAGAGATCATCGAAATATTTTTGTGATTGCGATATTAATTGCTGCTTTTGCTTTACATATTCCAGAATTAACCATTTTATTATTATTTAATGTGCTTCGTACTTTTCGAATTTTGGATTTATTTCCAAAAACACGCCATGTCATTGATACATTATTTCACGCATTTCCTGGTTCGGTGAATCTACTGTTCCTAATCTTGATCGCTTTTTTTGTTTTTGCTGTTCTAGCAACCAATTTGTACGGTGAAAAAGTGCCTGATTTATGGGGAACCATTCCGCAATCAATGTTATCGTTGCAACAAATTATGCTTGGCGACGATTGGGGAAATAACTTACGAGCAACAGGGAAATTTTATCCGTATGCTTGGGTTTTCTCAACGGCATTTTTGATTGTAGTAACCTTTGTTCTATTGAATGTTTTTGTTGGGGTTATCGTTGATGCTATGCAAACAGCCGAAGAAGGAGATGACTCGGATGAAAAAATGCAAGCTCTACAACAAGAACTTAAAAGTATAAAGCATGATATAGCTTTAATTAAGAAAGCTGTTACAAAAGATTAATATATAAGGCGGCGGTTGCTATATAATTCTCAGCAGCCGCTTTTTTTATTTTAAAGGAGATTTGTTGTTTTTTCTTTCCATCATCCTATATATTAAATAGAATGATAGAAAAGATCAAGAAAGGGGTCTTCATGGCTTTGGATCCTGAAACCATTATCAAGTTGCAGCATGAATTAAACCATCTGAAAAAACAGCATAAAGAGCTTGATACGCAAATTGATACTCTTTTACATAGTGCGTACCCAGATGATTTAAAATTGCATCGCTTAAAGCGAGAAAAGTTGCATCTGAAAGACTTAATCACAAAAGTCGATGGCTTGTTGGTGCCGAATATTATTGCCTAATTCTAGGTTTTTGCCCTTTATCAGCCATATTTCCCATTTTTAGAAACGCTTATTTATAAGCGGTTAGAGTTATTTAATAATTTTTTAACTGCTATTGCTTTAATCTAGATTTAAGATGTTTTCATAGTTGGGATGCTGAGCATGTTTAAAGCGATTCTTTTATTGACTGGAGCAATTTCCTTAGTTTCATCTAGTTATGCGTTGCCAACACGAGATCAAGCAGCACGTACATTTGGGCATCGGTTAGATTCACTTAATGAACAACATCAAAATAACAATAGTGATGATCAAAATTCTGCTGATAATCAAGGCGATCAACAAGGAAATGATGAAAGCAATCAAACCCAAGAACAAAATCAAAATAATGATGGCAATCAAAATCAAGAAGGAAATGAATTAACACCGGAACAACAACTCAGTGATTTATCAGAAGATATGAAGAGCGTGATGTTACATATTGATCGCTTAGATAGGAAAATTGCTAAATTAGAAGAAGCTGCTGCTCATAATAAAGAGGCAAAAGATAAAAAAGCAGTTAAGAAAAAAGACAAAAAACAAAAAAAGAAAAATAAATAGTTTGTTTATTTTAGATCATTAATTAATTGCCATTTGAGACGCAAAGCTTCAAGTCTTTTTTTGGTTAAATCAACAATATTTTCAATGATCACTTCATCTAGATCTTCGATCAATGTGGAAATTGTATGAAATGAAGCGATTTTGACAGGTTCATCATCTAAACAAACATCGTCAACAAATTGTTCAAGAGAAGATTGAATGCGTGAATCTTGCATAGGAACTTTGGTATCAATAGCCCATTGAAGTAAGTCTTCAAGATCACTAACGCTTTGTTCTTTTGAATCCATCAATTCTTCTAGCTTATCAGCTAGATCTTGAATTTGACGGTCGATCCCCCGAAGCGCTGCTGGTGATCGCATCCAATTTTTTATTTGAATAATGTTATCACTCAAGAAACTCTCCCGCTATTTTAACTTTATTGGGGGGCAATCGGCGTCGGTTATTTTTATTGTTTTTCCGACGCCTATCTTATAAATATAGATAAAAATAATTTTTTCAAGCAAAATTTATAATTTTGATGAGTTTATTTTTAATGTCTCCCCAGTCCATACACAAACAACCTAAAGATACCAAGGCAAAAAAGGTGTTTTTAGGTTGCCTAATTATATATTGTCCTAAATTTACAAATGTAGCCATTAAAAAGTATGCATCACAGAAATATCAACGATAACATTTCCTGGATCGACAAATTTTATGACAAACTGTTTATCGTTGTTGGTTGTGCAGGTCACGCGTAAGTCTTTTTCTTGTTCTAATCCTTGATAAAAAAAGGTGATGGGTACACCAAGAATTTTGCTGAGCTGTAACAGCCGGCTGGCCGCCAAGCGATCGATTCCTTTTTCATATTTATGAATTTGCTGACTGGTGACACCCAAGGTTTCTGCTAGTTGCACTTGAGTTAATTTTAAAACTTGTCGTTGGCGTTTTACTTGTTGACCAATACGACGTTCAATCTCGCAAATCATAGGGGAAAGGCAATGATGTTTGAGGGTTGCTGGGGCGCTGGGATAAATTCTGCTTCTGAAAAAACATGCCCTTTTTGGCGATTTTGCAAATAATTACGCAAGTAACGGTCGTGTCCTTGACGTTGCCACAGCTCGCGTCGGACGGTTGTTTTCAGTATTTCTGTTTTATTAACAAACGCATCATAATCTTGCGAAGATGTTTGAAGTATGAAATCAGCATCAAAAAAACAGGCAAACGCTATTTCTGATACATCGACATGGTCAGCGACAATGAATAACAAATCGAGCGCTTGCAAGACAATTTCAACCATCGCGGCATCGTATAAAGATAAGCTTTGCTGTTCAAGATCAGATTTCTCAACCAACGAAAATTTCGTAACACTCAATGCATCATCTATTTCTTTCAGCTGAATCGTTAAAAAAAATCCGGTTTCTTGTTGTTGAAGAATGAAACTCATTCCATCCAGCAGTGATGATTTTTTAAGGACGTAAGAAAAAGTAAGATCATCTCCCTTTAATCCTTGAATAATTTCAGTTAAATCAATATCAAGCATCCTGTTTCCTATCTGTAAGCATTGTTGTGGGGTATATGTAAGGGAAACTGTTGACTGTGATTAGATTTCTAAAAGGTTGAGGGATCTGCCAAATTTGCATACCTCCTTTAAATAAATAAAAATCTTATAAAACCAAGACAAATAAATTTTTATTGATTTATTTCAGATGAAAAATGCAGTAAAAAGAGAAGGGATGCGTTTTAAGTATGAGTATATCATATATTCACATACCCTTGGATTTGC
>DYSP01000004.1 GCA_020718185.1 Candidatus Odyssella sp.
GTTGACACGACTCTAATGCAGTTGCAAAATCAGATATCTGCGACACAAGTCGCATCCCCTTCCCCCCCCCACCATGGGTTGCTTTAATTAAAAGAGGAAAACCAATTAGGGTTGCTTTTTCCAACAAATGAGAGAGTTCTTGATTATCGCCCCGATATCCATTAATCACAGGCACCAAAACTTGCTCAGCAATTGCTTTGGCTTCACTTTTTGAGCCCATAGCACGAATGGCTTGCGGATTAGGGCCGATAAAACAAATACCAGTTGCCTTTAATGCATCAGCAAAATCAGCATTCTCTGATAAAAACCCATACCCTGGATGAACAGCATCTACCTGATATTGCTTTGCAACTTCAACAATTTTAGCAATATTAAGATAGCTTTCTTTTACATTCGCGCTGCCAATCACAATCGCTTGATCTGCTAATTTGACATGGGGTAGATCTTGATCCGCAGTTGAGGTAACAGCAATCGTTTCAATACCTAATCGTTGGCAAGTGCGGATAACACGACAAGCAATTTCCCCACGGTTTGCAATCAATATTTTTTTGATGGATTGGATCATGTTTTAGCTCCCCAGCTTGGCACACGTTTTTCCAAAAAAGCTTGCAATCCTTCTTTTCCTTCTTTTGAGGCGCGTGCCTCAGCAATGGCCTTAGCTGTTACTTCGTGAATCCCAGGTGACATAGGTCGGCTGCTAACCTCTGCAAACAATCGTTTTGTTTCCCGTTGCGCCATCGGCCCCCCCAAAAGCAGCGTATCTTGTAATTTTTCTAACACAGCAAGCGCGGTGCCTGTTTGCACAACTTGATGAACCAGGCCAATATGACACGCATCGCTAGCTGTAAAGCGTTCACCCGTAATGGCATAGCGTTTTGCATAACGTTCACCAATAGCGCGAATAATATAAGGTGAAATAACGGCTGGCATAATGCCCAACTTCACTTCTGAAAGAGAAAAAATTGTGTCTGCATCTGCAATCACAATATCTGCCGCTGCCACAAGGCCAACACCACCACCAAAAATGCTTCCTTTTGCATGCACAATGATCGGCAATGGGGCTTTGTAAAGGGCGTCGTATAGTTCTGCTAATTTGCGCGCATCTGCTACATTTTCTTCAAAAGTATAAGACGCCATTTGGCGCATCCAACGAATATCTGCGCCAGCACAAAAACTTTTTCCTTCGCCTGAAAGTAAAATATAACGATTTCCAAGATCAGCCTGACATGATTGAATAGCCTCAATTAATTCTGCAATCATCACCTCATTAAGGGCATTGTGAACTTCTGGTCGGTTAAGAACAATGAATACACCGGCATTTTGTTGCGTTACTCTTAATGTTTGATATTTTGTCATTCTTTAGCTTTCTATGTTTAAAAGGAACTCAGTAATTTAGTGCTCAATAAGGGACTACACTTCCTCAATTGATAGGCCAGTTGACTCACTGATAGATCGAATATCCAATCCCATCTTCAAAAGACTACTTGCAATTTTCACTTTTTCTTCTTCTCTGCCTTTTTCTATGCCCTTTTCCATACCTTCTTCAAAGCCTTTGGCTTCATATTTTCTAAGAGTATTTGCTTCGATTCTCAACCACTTAAGGTGTGATTCATAGGCGTCTCTTTCTTCATCCCCGAAATTCATGACATCTAAAACAGTCAATGCTTTTTTAAGAGTTGGATTATTCCATTTTGTCGGCAAATTATCTCTATTGAATAAATCATTTCGTGTCAAAAAGGCGACCCAAACATCAAGAGAGTTTTTGACTCTGGCTACAATATCTTCAAGCTCTTCATTTACATCTTTAGAAAACTTTTTCAGTTCTATGGTATGAAGTTCCAAGTCCTTAAAGTATAATAATCCAGATTCTTTTTCACGTACGTGAAACACATTATGATATTTATCGACGGATGGAATAGACGTAAAATTGAGGATATGAATACCAATAGCCTTGGGCAAACTCGCATAATCTTGTGATGCTTTTAGTTGTTCTGTATAAAGTTTTGCCCAATAATAGAGTGCTCTTTTATCATAATCTGCTTCATCGCTGATCTGAATTTCGATGTTGAACCTTTTCCCACTTTCTCCTTTTGCCTTAATATCCAAAATAGAAAGTTTATCTTGGGCAAAATTTTTAGGATTATATGGATTTAAAAGAGTGATATCTACAACTTGATCTTCTTCACTAACAATCGAATTAATCAGCGAAATCAAAAGGTCTTTACTTTCTTCAACACCAAAAATTTTCTTAAAGGCGATGTCAACACGGGGATTAATTCTTTCCATCTTGCTTACTCGTCATCATTATTTATATACTGTTTGCTTTTCAGGGAAAGCATATACCCAATTCAAAAGAATTACATCCGAAATACGCCAAATTTCATTTCTAGTGGTGCCACATTTAAAGAAGCAGCGATACTTAATCCCAAGACACGTCGGGTATCAACAGGGCTAATCACACCGTCATCCCATAAACGAGCAGATGCATAATAAGGATGCCCTTGACTTTCATATTGATTGCGAATTTCCGCTTTAAAGTCAGCAATTTCGTTTTCTGGCCAGACTTGTCCTTTTTGCTGATAACCGTCTTGGCGTATAAGACTCAGAACAGTTGCGGCTTGCTCACCACCCATGACAGAAATACGCGAATTTGGCCAAGTCCACATAAAACGTGGGCTATAAGCCCGCCCGCACATAGCATAATTACCAGCCCCAAAACTTCCGCCAATCACGACAGTAAATTTAGGCACATTCGCGCATGCGACCGCATGAACCAACTTAGCACCGTCTCTCGCAATACCGCCGGCTTCATATTTGCGCCCAACCATAAATCCACTAATGTTTTGCAAGAAAACCAGGGGGATTTTTCGTTGACAACAAAGCTCAATAAAATGAGCTCCTTTTAGCGCACTTTCTGAAAACAAAATGCCATTATTCGCAATAATTCCAACTTGGTACCCATAAATCCTGGCAAATCCACACACCAATGTTGGCCCGTACAACGGTTTAAACTCGTCTAATCGACTACCATCGACAATTCGAGCCATCACTTCGCGTACATCATAGGGTTGACGAGAATCTTGAGGAACAATTCCCAACAATTCTTCTGCCTCATACAACGGTTCTTCTATTGGTTCTTGAGGCAGCCACGGTGTTGATTGAGGCAGTGTTTCAACAATTTGCCGAGCCAGATAAATCGCGTGCGCATCATCCATTGCTAAATGATCAACAACACCCGACGTTTTTGCATGAAGATCCCCCCCGCCAAGCTCTTCAGCCGTTACTTCTTCACCGGTTGCCGCTTTAACAAGGGGTGGCCCACCTAAAAAGATGGTTCCGTTTCCTTTCACAATAATAGCTTGATCAGACATGGCTGGTACATACGCCCCTCCTGCTGTGCAAGACCCCATTACTACCGCTAATTGTGGAATTGACGCTGCAGACATTAATGACTGATTATAAAAAATTCGTCCAAAATGGTCACGATCAGGAAAAACTTGATCTTGATGGGGCAAATGCGCACCGCCCGAATCAACAAGATATAGACACGGCAATCGATTTTCTAAGGCAATTTCTTGCGCGCGCAAATGCTTTTTGACGGTCATTGGAAAGTAAGTGCCGCCTTTGACAGTGGCATCGTTTGCCACAATCATACATTCACGACCATGAATACGGCCAATGCCTGTCACAATGCCAGCAGCCGGCACAGATTCACCATACAGATTATCAGCGGCTAATGCCCCAACCTCAAGAAAAGGACTTCCCTTATCCAGCAAGGCATCAATGCGATCACGAGCCAGCATTTTACCTCTTGCTAGGTGTTTTTGCCGAGCTTTTTCACCACCACCAACTTGAATTTGTTGGATTTTCTCCTTAAAGTCAGTAACCAACGCTTCCATAGCAGATTGATTTTGTCGAAATGTTTCCGATTTTGTTGAAAGGTGCGACTTTAGCTCAGACACGACGATTTCCTAATGCAAGAGGTACTGAGCAAAATTTAGAATATTTTTACCCATTGAATCAAGTATTGTTTATTATTCACCCTCATCTATCCAATACTTCCTCCATCCTTTTGAGGTTTTTTCCATAAAAATTGCGTTTTCCACAACTATATTTGACGATGTATCTTTTGGCACAGAACATGATTTGCTGTGAATTTGAAGCCCTGATTGCTGAGGTTTTTCTCCATCATGATCCCAAGTTTTTGTCAAAACTTTTGTTGTGCTAAGGGGTGAATTGATTTGTTCATCTACTTCATCATTCAGAGAAAACGCTGAAGAATAACTTAGAAAAACAATAGTCAAAGAAATATAATATCGTATTTTCACTTATTCAAATTCCTTTCTAATATAATTTTAATCCAAATTATTATTATGCCACAAAGTTCATTTAAATCTAAATAAAACCATCAATTTTGCACATCAAAAAAATAATTAGAAAATTGGATGTGCAATATATATAGTAAGAGTAAACAAAATTTTTATTAGATTGATATAAAATGGATACGGCTAAAAAAGCTCGAAAATCTATGCGTTTTAAAAAAATCCCAGTATGATATCTTGGCATTGTAATGCCCCTTGTTTCATCTTTTTTCATCTCTAGTATTATTTCTGGGATTTTCACCATTAAAAGCATTGGATTTCAACCACATACATTTTCTGTATGGTTAAATTCCTGGGCGCTGGCGTGGAACATTGCCTTTCCAAGTATTTTGGTTATGTTACCCATCGTCAGACGTATCGTAGGGTTCATTGTCGAATCACCAACCCATCATAATAAGTAATGCCATCATCTTTTATTTATTGATAGCTGTCTTTTGAGTAGATATTTGTAAAGCAGGAATTCCATATATTCCCAGTCCTAGAACAGTAAATCCTAGGATAAAAACCAAACTCACCCAAAAAACCTTTATAAAAAACATTATTTTTCCTTTAGTTTTAATTTATTAAGATGGAACCGCAATTCACTTAATTGATCAAGCACCTTTTGTTCTTCTTTGCTTTGTTGCATTTTTAACGTTGATTTTGCCGTTGTCAAAGTTTGATTGATTTTTTTTGAATCTTGAAATTTTTCAACTAAAATATCGTGCAGCTCATCAATCTGTTGATTAATTTCATCCATACTAGTGCTCATTTCATGAATTGACTGCTGTGCCCATTGTTCATAAGAATTAAAAGTCATTCCATATTCAGGATTCCCTGTTATCCACGCACGTTCTTGTTGTTGCTGAGATTGGTGCGCCTGTAGATTTCGAGAAATTTGGTCAACATCTGATTGCAATTGTCCTAACTCTAGTTGTATCTGATCCAATTCAAATTGCATGACTCGATCAATGACTTTCAAATTCTTGATGAATTTCTTCATAAAAGACTTCTCCTAATTGATCAAATGACTGATCAATTGAAACTTTTTGCGCATGATGCTGATTTAAAAAAGCCTGTAATTGTGGTTGATATTGAATTGCCTCATCAACTTCTTTGTTACTACCACGACGATAGGCTCCCAAACGAATCATGTCAGTCATATCTTCATAGATTGACAAAAGCCCTCGTGCTCGACGAACGAGTTGTTGTTCTTCTTCCGAATGACACGCGGGCACAAGACGCGAGATGCTGCGTAATATATTAATGGTAGGATAATGGCCTCGTTCAGCGATAGATCGCTCTAATACAATATGTCCATCTAAAATACCTCTAGCCGCATCCGCAATAGGTTCATTGTGATCATCGCCGTCTACTAAAACCGTAAAAAAAGCGGTAATTGTTCCAGTTGAAATACCCGGCCCTGCTCGTTCCATCACTTTTGCCAATTCAACAAAAACACTCGGGGTATACCCTTTAGTTGTAGGCGGTTCCATGGCTGACAACCCAATTTCACGCTGCGCCATAGCCAGGCGAGTCACACTATCCATCAAGCAAAGAACAGATTTTCCTTGATCTCGGAAATATTCCGCCACACTCATTGTTAAATAAGCCGCGCGCCGGCGCATCAAGGGTGATTCGTCAGACGTTGCAATAATCAAGACACTTTTTTTTAACCCCTCTGCCCCTAACGTATCTTCGATAAATTCCCGTACTTCACGCCCTCTTTCGCCAATCAACCCAATCACGCATACATCGCAATCTGTGTATTGGGCTAACATTGATAATAGCTTTGATTTCCTCACACCAGAACCTGCAAAAATGCCAAGCCGCTGACCTTTACAGGTCGTTAAGAAAGTATTAATTGCTTTTACACCAACATCAATACGATCAGTGATTTTTTGTCGCGCATGTGCAGACGGCGGGAGTTGACGAAGAGGAATAGCTTGTGCCCCTTGCCTTAACAAACCTGCATCATCTACAGGTTGACCAAGGCCATTAATAGAACGGCCAAGCCACCTTTCATGGGGATAAACTTCACCTTGACTATCAAAAAAATCAACGCGCGCCCCAGGCCGCACACCTTCCATTGCCCCATAAGGCATAATAAGTGCTTGTCCTTCTTCAAACCCAACCACTTCAGCCATTAAAGGGTGACGATCTTCTCCAAGCACAATTTGACATTGGGTACCAACACTTACAACATTACTATTTGCAGTGGCTTTAATCATGAGTCCGTGAACAGAACGAACTGCACCAAAAATGGTTAAAACAGGAATCTGTTCAATTAAACTACAAACTGTTTCAAGTGACATTATTTAAAACTTATTTAAAATCAGCGTAAATTATGGTATACATAAATTCGTAAAGAATCTATTAAGAAATAGTAAAAAAAATAAAAAAATTCCGATAGTTAAATTGAATTTTATTTGTTACGATAAACTAAGAACTTTGTTATTCCAGGGATTTACGATGCGGATACTCCTCATAGAAGATGATTCAGCCACATCCAGAACGCTGCAATCAATGCTCAAAAACGAAGGTTTTGTATGTGATACAACTGACCTTGGTGAAGATGGCTTAGAAATTGGCAAGCTTTACGAATACGATATTATTATTTTGGATCTTATGTTACCTGACATGAACGGCTATGAAGTTCTTAAACGACTTCGCGCTGCCAATGTTAAGACACCTATTTTGATTCTTTCAGGCCTTAAAGATACAGATGATAAAGTTAAAGGCCTTGGTTTTGGGGCTGATGATTATATCACTAAACCTTTTAACAAGACTGAACTTTTAGCACGCGTGCATGCTATTATCCGTCGTTCATGCGGCCACCCAGACTCTATCATCAAAACAGGTCGACTTGCTCTTAACTTACAACAACGTACCGTTTCAATTGACGATGGCATCATCCACCTTACTGGCAAAGAGTATGCTATTCTTGAATTACTTTCGCTTAGAAAAGGGATTACGCTAACCAAAGAAATGTTTTTGAATCATTTGTATGGCGGCATGGATGAACCTGAATTAAAAATCATTGACGTATTTATTTGCAAACTACGTCGTAAGCTATCCGAAGCATTGGGTGGCGTTGATTGCATTGAAACTGTTTGGGGACGTGGCTATGTTTTAAGAGACCCGCAGCCCAATCAAAGTCTTGATACACGGCGAGAAATTCCCGTGACTAGTCAAGAGATAAATGCAGGAAAAACTGAAACACCTAATGATAAACTGAGCGCTAACTCATATCGTTAAACTATGCGGATAAAGAAGAGAGCCAAAAAATGAAAGAATCCGTCATTACGAGAGGCATCGCCCCGTGGTAATCCATGTATTTTCTGGATGGCCGCGTCACTACGCTCCTCGCCATGACGATTCCTTTTTGTTTTTCTAAACTTTAAGTTGTTTCTTACATCTAACTCACGTTAAATGAGGATTTAAGGATCGCATTGATACTGTTAAGGGCTCAAGATATCTCATCTTGCAATGGCCTCATATAGTTAAAGCAACATAATTATGTCACATTTTATGATGCAGTTTTGATCGAAATTTCAAGCCTCAAAATCCGCGAATAGTTAGTCTCTTTAAGGATTTTGAGGTGCCGAAAGTTCGACAAAAATCAATCTAGAAAATTGATGAAATTATGTTGCTTTAGCTATATATAGCGAAAGCAAAAGACGCTGGTTTGACAAAGTTCTATTGATTGATTTGGACAAGCCTATCAAGGTCACGACGTTGACGTTTGTTATAGTCACCATCATTGCCTTTAACATCCATTGCTTGCGGCGTAAGATTCGCTAATGATTCCGCTGTTTTTTCAGTGTCTTCTGGAGGCTTTGACGTTGTCACAACAACTGCATTTGGCTGAGGTTGTGACTGAAGTGCAGGCGTGGGCTGATTTGGATTCAAGAAATTTTGCACGGCTTGTGATTGATTATTAACAACGCTATCCGTGACGATATTTTGAGCAGCATTAGCCAAAATATTTTCCAATGAGTCAGCCTTAGGATTTAAGACAGGGGCGTTGGGCTGCGTTTTAGACATCGATTCTGATTGTTGTGTTGCAATAAATTCGCGTACATTTTGGGGCAACCAAATAATTAAATTATCCGCAGCACGGCGAATCATCGGGGTAAAACGCGCCATCTGAATTGTGCTTGATTGATTAGGGCGTAAGGTAAAGGTACTGAAAAGAATTTCTATACTGCAAACAATGACAACCGCCCGAACAATACCAAATGAGACACCAAGCGCGCGGTCAATGCTGCCCAAATTGCTACGCTTAACTGAGTTTGAAACGGCACCACTAATCAGACTAAAGATAATTAAAAAGATGATGAACAAAACAACTGCAGTTACCGCATCGGCAATCATTGGGTTAGCAATGTGGCCTCTGGCGATGCCGCCCATCAAGGGAACCGCGATATAGGTGGCAAGCGTTGAGCCAAACCATGTAAAAAGACCCAAGATTTCACGAGTAAATCCACGCATAAATCCTGCTAAACAGGAAATACCAAACACAATTAGAATGGCGATATCCACCGAATTCATCGAATCAACTCACTTTGTTTTTTATCATACTTACTTGGTTTCAATATGGGACTGATTGCGATAAATGTCCAATAATTCTACCGTATATCCTAAATTTTGTTGATTAAGTGTGGATTTTGCATCAACAATTTTGCTGCGATTGGCAAAAAAACCTGTCTCAAACCCTAGCTTTTGACTTTCTTTAATACGCAAATCTGTTTGATGAACAGGTCTAATTTCTCCCGATAACCCAATTTCACCAAAAAAGACACTTTGAGGCGGAGAAGGAATGTTGGTTAAGGCAGAAACAAGCGCTGCTGCTACGGCTAAATCGGCGGCAGGTTCATAGATTTTAAGACCGCCAGCAATATTTAAATAGACATCTTTATTCGCAAACGAAACGCCGCACCGCGTTTCTAAAACTGCAATAATCATTGAAAGTCGACTTGAATCCCAGCCAACGGAGGTGCGTCGCGGTGTTGCTAAATAAGAAGGAGCCACAAGCGCTTGAATTTCCATCAAAATAGGTCGCGTTCCTTCAATACCTGCAAAAATAGCCGATCCACTAACAGGAAATTCATGATTATTTAGAAACAATGCTGAAGGGTTGAGAACTTCTTGAAGACCAAGCCCCGTCATTTCAAAAACACCAATTTCGTCAGTGGCGCCAAAGCGATTTTTAACAGAGCGTAAAATCCGGTAATGATAATTTCGATCACCTTCAAAATACAACACCGTATCCACCATATGCTCTAGAACGCGAGGACCTGCAATCACCCCTTCTTTGGTTACATGCCCCACTAGAACAACGGTGATATTTTTTTTCTTAGCCATATTAATAAGCTCATACGTGCAAGCACGCACTTGCGATACAGTGCCGGGTGCAGAATCTACTCCTTCACAGGTAAGCGTTTGGATAGAGTCAATAATGGCAATTTGCAATTTTTCTGGATGTGATTCAATGGCTTGAACAATTTCTTGAACATTTGTTGCTGCGGCCAACTGCAAGGCAGAGGTGTGATGAACGTTGAGGCGTTTTGCCCGCATTCGAATCTGCGAAACTGCTTCTTCGCCAGAAATATACACGCATCCGCCATGATGGGAATAAGCAGCCACCACTTGTAATAAAAGAGTTGATTTACCAATGCCCGGGTCACCCCCAACTAGCAAAACAGACCCTGGAACAAGACCACCACCACAAACGCGATCAAATTCCCCTAGGTTTGTTTGAAGGCGTGGCAGGTCTTCTGATGCTGCATCAATGGCGACAAATTGGGTGTGAGGCTGCGGTGAGAAGGTTGTCTTTTTCGCTTGAACAATTTCTTCTGTAAGAGTGTTCCACGCACTGCACCCTTCACACTTTCCACCCCATTTTGAATGCCATGTACCGCATTCTTGACAAACATATTTGACTGCTGCTTTTGCCATTGCTTATTCTTTGTTAAAAAACCTTTTACCATACTATAAGGGAAGTGAGGACATAGATAAATCTATAAGTTTAAAAGATCATTTGGCACTCTTTATGCATAAATATGAAGAATTTACAGATATATAGGATTTATCAGGTACTTTTCAGGAAAAAAAGCTTCAATTTCAAATTGCCAAACATCAATCTTTTTTATATCTTATTGCAAATACAAGATTTGAATACAGAGATCGTCATGTTTACTCGAATATTCTATATACTAATCTACTGCTCATTTTTATTGGAATTTCCTAATTTATCTCAAGCCGCGGATAATGATATTATACAACAGGAAAAGCAAGGTAAACTATGTCCTTCAAAATCAAAGATTATCGACATAAATTTTTGGGAAGAAGACTTAGAAAGTTCATGGTATATAGCTATTAACTATCTTTCGTATATGGAGAAAAATCGCGCAACCCTTGAAACTAATAAAGATTTTTTAAATTGCGTAAGAGCTTCTTTTCTTCGAATAAATTATAGATTGATAGATTCTGCTGATCTTCAAGGACAAGCTGTTACTGTTAGAAGGTTTGAGCCTCTTCTTGCAATGCTTCTAGATAATCAAATCTTTCCTATAGGATCATTATGGTTAAAAGAATTATCTGAAATTTATGCAGATTTTGATTGTGATAACGGAAGAATGTACATTCAGAATCGTGAATCTCCACCAAGATTCTTGACAAGACTACCTTCTTCTTATCAAGGCACTTATTTATTAATTGGAGGAGAAAGAAACAGTGACAACCCTCATCAAGATAAGTTCATTATTAATATAGATAAAAAACAAAACCCTGACATGCTGGCAGATGGAGGAAGTGAACATACTTTCACAATTTTTCCTGATAACAAATTTGAAGAAATCTTTTTTGATCATATAGGCCATGTAGCTTTAACCGGAGAAACTTCTGGAGATGCTTTACAAGAATGCTATAGAATTTTGAAAGTCGGGAGTTTTTTCAAATTCAAAACAGAACATGGTCCTAAAGGTTACTATACAGATTTATTAAACAGTAAAGGAATACTAAGCACAATAAGGGCTAAGTTAACTGAAAAAGGTTTTAGTAACGTAAGGGTTTATTTAAGAAAAGAGACAAATCCCGAATGGACGACTAATCCTTTTTATATTGAAGCAGAAGCAGCTAAATAAGTAAGATAACATGTATAATTAGCACTTATTTAATAATTGCTTGTTAAAATATAATCTCAAATAAAGATGATGAGGGATGGCCATGCATAAACATATTATAGGGCTTATTTTTGTAAATATCCTAAATACAGGAACGGCCTTGGCTGATTCATGCCCTGAAACAATCAGTATAACACAACTTTCTTCGCTTAATACTGACGGGCAGATTATCATCAATGATGTCTTGTTTGATGCTATAGATCGAGAGAACATTAAGGCGATCACCCCCAGCATCTACCATCTTTCTTCTTGGACAGCATTAGCGAAACTACGTAAGAGTGAGATTATAGACAATCATCTTTCCTGTCATTATGGATATAAAAGCAGTGTAGGGAATGTGACCGCTAAACTAGATAATAGTCCAAAAGAAGCACTTAATGAAAAGTACGACTATACATTTACTATTAGACATCAGTTGTCAACAATAGAGTCTCCCGTTACAACGACAACTGAAACAACAATTGAGACTGTAGAAAAAGACGTCCCTACAGATGATAGTTTGAATAAGTCCTCAGCGACAACAACCACTGAAATAAAGACTGAGACAATAACTGAATTGCCTCCGATAGAGACAATTGTCATTACAAAAGAAGAAATTGCCAAGAACATAAACTTGCGTAATAATTTAGAGCTTCTTAACATAAAGAATTTAAAAGTCACAGAAAAAATAGTTGATTTACAATATAAATTGCTTGTTGCACAAGCTAACAGCAATTCAATAGATCTCACTGAAATTAATCAAGCATATGAATATATTAAGCAATACTTTGTGAATAAGCATAACCAGTTATAGTGTGTTGCGGATATTCCACGTGGTGTAGAGTGTCGTGGGTGGCGACATTCTTTTATACTATCAATATTTTAAATCTTTTATAAGATTTTCTGAAATAAGTTTAAATATCTGAAAAAGAAATGTTCGTCCCAGAGAAATAAAACCATCTTTTCCCTTACCAATTCTTTTCTAAAAAAAGTAAGTTGAATTTATTAATTCCTGATTTTCCTTTACAGATTTCAGAATTTAAGTTTTATAAAAAGGAGAAACTGATGAATATAAAAACACAAACTTCTGCATGCCTGTTAGCTCTATTATTGAATACGGCTGCATTTTCTTCCACAAGTACTGTGCTACAAGATAAAAACGCGGCAATGTCGTCTGGCACAGTGAATGTTATCAATGAAAATTTTAAAGACTTGGTTGTTATCATTGCAGCACAAGGCAACACGCCAGCTGGAAATACGCTTGTCACCTACGATCAAAAAATTGGGGCAGGAGAAGAAACAAAATTTAATATCAGGTATTTAGGTGGGGCTCAATTTTATTCTATTACCGGATTTCTTGTTAAAGGAACTACAGTGCCGTTCACCACAAGCACCTGTACAAACTTAAATGTTGACCAACATTACAAAGTGACTTTTACAAAAATTGATGATGTTGTTGCACATTGCAAAGCACAATTGCTTGATGAAGCAGGTCAAATTGTGAAATAAAATAGCTTCTCTAATAACTTCTATCGTGTATCATAAAAGCAATTCCTTTATTGGGGTTGCTTTTGTTTATTTCAACAAGTGCAACCCAAACCAAAAAGCAGAGGCAACGAATGACCATTACCCTTCCTATTTTGTATTCTTTCCGACGTTGTCCCTATGCTATGCGCGCACGATTAGCTCTTTATTCAGCAAAAATTGTGCATGAGCATCGCGAAGTTGATTTAAAAAACAAACCTCTTGCGATGTTAAAATTATCTCCTAAGGGGACAGTACCGGTATTGCAGTTAAAAGAGGAACGTGTTCTTGAACAAAGTTTAGATATTATGAATTGGGCTCTTAAAACCCCTGCTTTATCTGTAGAAAACACACACCTCATTAGCGAAAATGATACCACATTTAAACAAGCATTAGATCGATATAAATACCCGGGCAGATATCATGAAGAACTTGGGGAAAACTATCGCCTTACATGTGAACGATTTTTAAAAAAAATTGAAGGCTCACTTATGCCTTTTTTGGCAGGAAATACAATAACCCTTGCTGATATGGCGATATTCCCGTTTATTAGGCAATTTTCCATGGTTGATCTTGATTGGTTTGAAGAACAGACTTACCCGAGATTGAAAACTTGGCTAGCCTTTTTTGCTTCGAGTTCTTTGTTTGAACAAGTTATGCAAAATTACTCACCATGGTCTGCTGTAGATCAACCAACTGTGGTGACATTTAACGAATAATAGTTTCTAGCTCCCTATTCCCTTTAAAGTATTGATTCAAAAGAGCAGAAGCATAAATGTGCATGACCAATAACGGCTTCACTTTATGCTTCCGGAATAATGACAACTAGTCTTTTTCCTTGCTTCCACCAAAACAAGAAAAACATGAAGATTTCTTCTTTTTCGTTGGCACTGTGGTGTGTTCGTCAATCACAGTTGGAGCATCATCCCCTTTTGGCTGTGAAATGGGTTCATCATCTTTTACAACAACTGTTTGTGTTGATAGGGAAGTAGTCGGATCTTCTATCACTTTATCTTGGTCAGCAGCGTAAGTCATTGATTGGATAGCTAAAAGGGAAACGGCAAGAATCATGCATTTTTTTAACATACTATTGAACTCCATAAACAAATAAAACACTTCTCTTAATGAGAGTGAAAATAGGGTACGAAATAATTATTAGACATTTCTTTTTGAAAAATCCATCTATTTTATTTTAAAATTTTGGTAAATAATGAATAAATTATTTTAAATATGCTCCAAAATAGTTCTGTGAATTATCTTCACAGAACTATCACTTTCACAGGGGGAGAAATGAAAGCTTTATATAATCCTCTTAATAGTGGACGATTTAAACGTCCGTATCAAAATTAAATTCTACTTTCATTTTTTTCTTTGATTTTTTTACATTTTTTTTATTATCAGCACTTTTCTTTGAGCTGTTTAGTGAATGATTGCAAGCTTTGCGTCAAATTATCATCTGCAGTAACAGATACGGCAGCAAGTTTATTTTCTTGTTCAATCCGATCAAACACTTCTTTGCGCAAGACTTCTACGCCAGTGGGATAAGAAAAGCTCAGCTTTACACTATTGCCTTTTATTTCAGTAACGGTGACAACAATTTCTTTGTCAACAACGATGGATTCGCCCAATTTTCGCGATAAAAATAGCATTTCATTCACAATTAAATAATTTTATATTTACATTTTACACATATTTTAATTTTTTATTAATTACTTTTTTTTAACCTGAAAGAAGATCGCTATAAACCGTTATAATAGGTAGAAAATGTATGTTTGAACCTACAAAACTTTTAACTCTTATGGCCAATAAATTAGAATGGCATAAGGAAATGACCCATCGCATTGGTCATAATATCGCCAATTCTGAAACGCCCGGGTTTAAGCGAGTTGATCTGAAAAGTTTTAATGACATTTTAAAATCAAACGCTTCATTATTTAAAAAAAATCAGTCTTCTTTAACGCCGATTATGCCGATCAATAATCGTCATCAAATTCAAACACGCGATGAAGTTAAGCGTGATGTTGAGTCGATGATCATGGCGGAAAATTCTGTGAATCACCAAGCGAACCTTCAGCTTTATAAAAAATATTTGGGGTTAATGAAAACGGTAGTTGCCAAAACATAGGTTTATCAAAGAGGAGATTTAAATGAGTTTTAGTGGAAATATTTCTGCTCCTTTATCAAAATCGCTGTTGGTTTCAGCACGAGGAATGGACGCGCAAGGAGCTAGATTTTTAGCCATTTCCCAAAACTTGGCTAATGCGTCGACGCGCCCTACTGCTCCTGGTCAAATGCCTTATCGTCGAAAGTTAGTAAGTTATACAAACCGGCTCGATTTTAAAAAAGGGATTAATCTGATTCATTTAAAACCGATGCAGTTTGTAAATCACCGTTTAAATCGGTTTATGACCCCACTGACCCAGCAGCAGATGCAAAAGGGTATGTTCAGAATCAAACGTTAAGCCGTTGATTGAAATGGCCGACATGCGTGAGGCAGGCCTAACCTATGATGCCAACTTAAAAGCTTATGAACACTCTCTTGGAATGCTTAATAATACCATTGGGCTTTTAAGAGCCACGTAAAATATCTAACTTCAAGGAATATGTTATGGCACTCATTAGTCCAACATCAACTTTTGCAAACTATCAACAAATCTTGGGAATGGGCAGCATGAAAGGTGCAAGTGAATCACAAGCTGCAGCTACGGCCGGTCCTAGTTTTGATGATGTGATGAAGAAAACATTTGCGCAAACAGCTGATTCTTTACGCCAACATGACAAGTTATCGATGGAACATGCGATTGGCAAAGAAGATCCAACCAAAATAATTACCAGTGCCGCAGAAATAGATGTGACTGTCAATACAGCTGTTGCTTTACGTGATAAGTTTGTGGCTCTTATTGATACGCTTCAAAAAATGCAAATTTAAGTTGATTTCTACTGGCTTATGCTGAAAGGTATGTGTATCAATTCATTTTTAAATAGCAACACAATCGTATGACAAATATCACTACTTGGCTTCTTACAAAAATTCGTGGTCAATTGATTGGCATGGACGCGTATGGCAATAAATATTATCAAGATAACCGTGTTCGAGATAATGGAAAATGCCGCCGATGGGTGATTTATTATGGTGATGTTGAAGCCAGCAAAGTGCCTGCAGAATGGCATGCTTGGCTGCATTATGTCGTTGATATAGTCCCTGAAAAAATCCATCCTTATCCATGGGAAAAGCCCCATCAACGCAACCTTACAGGAACTAAATTTGCCTATAGACCCAGCACGTGGGTTATGACTGGCTTTGTGGATGTGGTAGATTATGAAGCATGGAAACCAAAGCCATAAATTTAACGCAAATTCCATAAAGAGTGGAAAGCCATAGTTGATGACGGATTTCCACAAATTTTATCATTCAATTAGCCGTATGAGACCATTGCATTATTCATCATCATCACCATTCATTATATTATAATAAGCTTTGAATACTGTTGCCTCATCAAAATTACGATCTGCTATTGGAATAATTGCCCAGATTTCATTAAACGATGGTTGCTTATTGCCTTTCTTATATAGTTCGTTTATATATTTACCAACCACAAGAGTAGCATTTCCAAGATTATCCTTTTTTTCCGCAGGTACAGAGATTGCGGGCTTAGAAATCGAAGCACTTGATCCTTGACCCGCTCGTGAAGCCTGAAGGGCGAACTCAAGATTCCTTTTATCTTCTTCTTGCTGAGCTTCATCCATTTTTAGAGATTCTGCAATGGCTCGTTGCAGGTCATCTTCAGAACTATCATAGGGAGCATTACTACTGCTTGCTTGAGGCACTGTGGATGGAGATGCATGCAATGGAGCACGTGGATTGGGACAATAGTATGTTGTACTGCTCCCTGACGGAGTGAGTGGTTTTGCGCCAAGTGGATTGCTAATAGTCTCAGCTGTCTTTCTTAATGTACGTTGATTATCTAGTGATTCATTGCCGCTAAATCCCCATGTTTTTACTGCGTCATGTAATTTGATAATATTCTTTCTACCTTGGTCATTTTTAATAATTTCAGCAAGCCATTGGCTTATTAATTTCGGATCTATTCCTCGTATATCTCTCCATATATTAACTAAATCGTCTTCCTTCATTTCTGTATATGAAATTTGGTTTTGATAGACGTTCAAATCAATTTGAGATTGGTCAGTTTTTCTTGTTTGAGCAATTTGGTCAGGAATCGCAGGAGTCAAAGTAAAAGAGAACGATAATTTGGGCCACCCAGTCATTAAACTTTTTTCTAACCCGTTTTCTCGATTATATATACCTTTGTTATTATAATCATTATAAGTTGCTATAAACGTGTCTTCTTGATAAGGATTTATGTTATATCTGAAGCGACAAAATGTTATTTCTTGGTTTAATCTTCGTTGAACATCTTGAACAACAATCTCACTTTGAATAACAGGCATGTTTGATTGTAATAAAGGGTAGATATATATAGATTCAAACTCTGTATTTACAAAATTATTAAATGTGTACCTGTCTGATAAAAAGAATCTGTTTTCTTGTATAGACACCGGAAAAATATGACTAGATAGGTTTAGATAGGTTTGAGGAACAGCGTTTAATACCCAATATGTTCCATCTGGAAAACGGTGTGGTTTCCCCAGACCATTCTTTGTATAACCACCCCCATCATATCATTCGCATGAGTGCTGCTGGTGTTAGATGTGCAGCCGGACATTGTGGGGTGTCGTCAATCGCATAAGCAGCCGTCGTTATTAAAGAAATGACCGCAATCGTCTTTATTTTAAATTTCATTTTTTATTCCTTATTTTTAAGAAATAATGCCCCACTCTTAAAATATTAACTATTATAATATTAATTTATTATTAATGTGAGTTGGACATAAGAACTACCTAAGTTATTATACATGAGGCAATGGCCTACATCACGCTGCATCTTTTAAAGATTGTTCTAAAGCCACATGAGATGTGATCTTGCGTTGTGATTTTTTGATTAAAACTAAGACATTCCCTAAAAAAATAAATCCTACCCCAACACAAGCACTGAAAGACCAAGAAAAATTTTCAAATATTGTTGAAATAACAAGCGCGACTACAGGTGTTAATAGTAAAGCATATGCTGCCTTACTGGCACCAATGCGCCCCAACAGCGTTAGGTAACACCCAAAGGCCACAATCGATCCCAAGAAACTTAGATAAAAAAGAGATCCTACATAAGAAATAGACCAATCAAATGTCATAGGCACACCCTTAATAGCAGCCACGATTAAGGTAAACAAACCACCATAAGCCATCGCATATGCATTTGATTCCATCACTGGTAGGTGGTTTTTTTGATTGCGCGCTGATAGCATATTTCCCCATGACGCACTGCCTGCTCCTGCCAGCCCAAGTAGCATGCCAACCATTGTGCCACTTGAAAAATCAAGCGTCACGAGTTGTGGCCAAAAGATAATCGCAATTCCACATATCCCTAAAATAGCACCAATCACAACAGGCAGATTTACAGAAGTTCGATAAAAAACAGCAGAATTAACAATGTTAAAAATCATAATGGTTGAAAACACCACAGCATTAAGGCCACTGGCAAGATAGTTCGTTGCCCAATAAAGACACAAGTAATTTACTGAAAAAAGAAATATTCCTTGCGTTATAAGAAACAAATGATTTTTTAAAGAAAATCGCAGATTAAGTCCGCGAAAAGAACACCAGAAAAAAAGAATAAGTGATGCTAAAATAAAACGATACCCAACAGAGACATCCGGCGACACAACGCCTAGTTGATACTTAATTGCATACCAGGTCGACCCCCAAGATAAAACGGTTCCTAAATAAAGCAATATATTTTGCATGGTTTTTACTCTTTTTTGAGCTACCCTTACTATAGATCAAATCATCTGAAATTGTAAGATATGTCGATACAATATTTTTCACTAATAAAAAAAACATACTGACTATTTTTTACTCTTCAAAAATTATACCGATTTTAACAACGAATCATAAGTTCTTATCCAACACTTAAGCCTATTTTCTTCCTCTTTCACCGATCCGTCTGATTGACACGTATTATAAGGTGTTAAGAAATTAAATCCTTGTTCTTGAAAATGATATTTTCCCCATAATACAAATAGGGGAAGTTATAAAATTCGCTCACGCGCATCTGAGATAAAACACGTAAATATGGCTCTATCGTCTTTCCTTTAAAAACAACAATACGAAATGCCATTACTATTTCCTCTAAAATTACAATAGGTTTTTGTCAATTTTATATTACTTTATTGTGTTCTCACAACAACAATCTATTTAAAAAAAAGAACCTTCCCCATAGCTTTATTGTATCAAATAATTATTTTCTTTAATTTTATGAATACTAACTTCTATTTTAGGAAATATAATGAAAAACAAAATTATATTCGCTTCTTTATTGAGCATATTGCCACTTGCTTCTGTAAATGCGAGTCAATGCGGAACATGGTCTGCTGGTATTCAAATGAGCACACTTGGTGCTGGCGCCCACTTGGCCTATAAATTTAATGACTATTTCAAATTGAGAGGTATGGTTAATTACTTTCAATATAACAAGTCAATTAGCGCGAGTGACTTTGACATAGATGGCAAATTGAAGTTTTTAACAGTTGGTCTACTCGGTGATTTCCATTTGTTACAAAACGGATTTCGCGTGACAGCGGGTTTGGTTTATAATGACAACCGCGCCACCTTAAATGCAAAAACGATTAAGTCCTTTACAGTTAATGGCAGAACTTATACCCCTGCAGAAATTGGCCAAGTAGATGGCTCTATAGATTTCCGCCCATTTGCTCCTTACTTGGGAATGGGTTATGATAGCGGTCATAATGATAGAGCTGGCCTTGGATTTACCGCTGATGTTGGCGTTTTATTCCAAGGGAAAGTCCGCGGAAAAGTTAATAACATTACTGGTTTACTACGAAACGATCCTCAAGCTATCAGTGATGTAAAAGACGAAGTTGTCAATGAAGTCAATGATAAAACATGGATAAAAGCCTATCCTGTTATTTCACTCGGTGTTAACTATAAGTTCTAAAAATAAAAGAGAGCCAAGCCTTATTCACACAGGCTTGGCTTTCTTTGTAAAACATGATTAACTGGATTTACTTACTAAAAACAGTTAGAGTTTTGATGGTTTATTTTATTAGCACAATAGGGCTTCTGATTCTTTCAAATGTTTTTATGACCTATGCCTGGTTTGGTCATCTTAAAGATTTTTCAAAAAGCCCTCTATGGATGGTGATTCTTCTAAGCTGGTTAATTGCAGGCCTAGAGTATATTTTCCTTATTCCAGCCACCCGCATTGGCTTTTTTCAGGCCCATTTAAATTTAACACAACTTAAAATATTACAAGAATTGATCACTCTAGCTGTTTTTATTCCTTTTTCTTTTTACTATATGGGGCACCCCCTTACCTTAAACTATCTTTATGCTGGCCTATGTTTAATGGGGGCTGTTTACTTTATCTTTAAATGAATTAATTTAAAGAGTAGAAAAAATTAATTGTAAAAATCTATATTCAATGCATAAAGTCATCTGAATAAAAACCTTAGGATTCAATTTAAAAATGAGCACTTTTAACAACGTGCATATCAATCATCTATTAATCTTAAGCTTATTTGTTTGCCCCTTAGCCTTAGCAAAAATACATCCTGATAATAGTTTATGTGGAAAATACATAGAAACTGTTGCCCAAGAAACAAATGTGCCACCAGAAGTTATTTGGGCGGTTGCACGTAGCGAAAGCAACCTTGGCAAACTAGGCCCTTGGCCGTGGACTATCAACATTCATGGAAAAGGGTATTATTTTAAATCTAAGAAAGAAATGCTTACATTCATACATAAAAAAACCAAGAAAAATCGATACTTGAGCATTGATATTGGTTGTATGCAGTTAAACACCATCTATCACAAGCACAAATTTAAAAATCTTGAAGAAATGGCAGATATTCATAAAAATATGTTGGTTGCTGCACGATATTTACGAGAACTTTATGAATCAAACAAACGAGAACGTGCCCATAAAAAGTTACCTAGCAGCAGAATATGGGGTTATGCTGTTGGTGATTATCATTCTCAAAGAAGTTTAAGAGGTGCTAAATATATTACCCGCACCTCAAAGTTTTTAATGACTCACCCTGCATGGTATGACGGTCTTTTTCCAGATATTAATTAACCTGAGTTCGATATAAGAATTGCAGAAAATGTATAAAAACGAAGAAATCCGTCATCACGAGGCTCCGAAGCTTTAGCGAAGGAGACGCGGATCCATGTATTAACAGTCTGGATCGCCACACTGCACTTTGTTTCGTTCGCGATGACGCGGATTTTCTAATCTTTCATGACTTCTTACATCGAATTCACGTTAATTAGGCTCTATTCTCTTAATTTTGCTCTGGTTTTTAGTAAGCAAAGATTATTTATTGATAATTTCTATTTTATTCCTGTTACATTTCCTTCTTGATCGACTTGAAATTTGTTAGATATCAAAATTTCAGGTGATTCTTTTGCTTGTTTTGCCGTGGTATTAAAGCAGAGGGTTAAGCTTTTTAACTTTGACAAAGCACTTTTATTTTCATCTAAAATTTTTGCATTCTCAAGGCGTTTTATTTGAGATTCATGATCATTCATCACATTTAAAATAAAGGTTAGACCGTGATTGAGTGCAAAGGAAAGTCTTTCTTCAGGCGTGCTTCCGCATTTAGGATTATCTTTAAAATTCAATAACACAGCTGGTATATAAGTAGGTGTTCTGCCTAACCAACCTGTCAATGGATCAAATCCTTCAAGAATCACAGATTGCTGTTTCAGTTGAAGAAATGCGTCTTTAAGCATATCACCTTGTTGCGACGTATAAAACCGCATCATTGCACCAATTCTGGTAAGAATTCGCCCCTCTTTTGTTTCTGGGTTAAGCCCTAACCACTGTGCTCTTTTTTTAATATAATATTTTAGGACTGCAGGCTCATCTTGCATTGCTAAAAGTTTTAATGTTTCACCAATAACAATCATTGTTTGATGGATATTTTCATTGTATGTCAGTGATCCTTCAGAATTAACATGAGCTAAAGCACCTGCAATGTCGCAGCTATGAACAAACAGAAAAAAATCAATCACTTCTGGGTTTGTTTTTGCAACATCAGTTTTTTTAAGAAGAGTTAGCATTTCTGGCCCGCCTTCCAAATGGGTCAAATGACCTAAGTGTATAGGAAATTCTTTTTTTAGCCATTCCTTAACCGTGGGTGAAAGTTTTTTATAACTTGGAAAAATATCGGGGCATTTATCTAAAACAAGATGAAGAAAATGATCATGATCTGGTTCTTCAATACCATATTCTTTTGCCAATTTTCGTGCTTCTTTTGTTTTACTCATGTCACCAAAAATCAAAGCCATCTTCATAGCGTCGTGCAGATCAGTATTTTGTTTGATAAGGGCTCTTGCTGCATCCCCAGCTGCTTTAAAACTTGCAAAGGTAAGGGCAGTTTCAGCAGGTTGATTTTTTGTAAAATTTTGTACGCTTCTTCATCGGCTTGTAAAAATAACTCAAGATCTTTAAGCGTATGAAGTGTGCGATCTAGTTCATCATAGGACTTGCCAAACAATAATTGTGATAACTTAATGTGCTGTGAACGCTTGTCCCTTCTTGCGCTTGACGAACATCTTTATCAGCAAGCCAATAAAGTTCTGAGTAGGTTTCAAGCTGCGCATTGACCCAAGCGAGATCCCCAACAGTGGCACCAAGCGGCGTTGCTTTGATCGCAAGTAAAGTAATAAATAGAAGTTGGAATAAAGATTTTTTAATCATTTAAACAGTATCTTTCTCGTTAAAACCTCAGATTCAATTGCTTATAGAATCCCTCGACGTGCTTGAAAGGCAGTAAATAAAGTGCCTTCATCCAAATAATCCAATTCACCCCCAATAGGCACCCCATGTGCGAGTGCTGTCATGATGACGGGAAAATCTTTTAATTGATCTGTCAGATAATGGATAGTTGTTTGTCCATCAACCGTCGCACTAAGTGCAAGAACAACTTCCTTGATCTCTGATTTTACAAGACGTTCTAGTAAACTGTTGATAGCAAGTTGTTGGGGGCCGACCCCATCGATGGCTGATAATACGCCCCCTAAAATATGATAGTATCCCTTAAATATGTTGGCACGTTCAATCGCCCACAAGTCTGAAACATCCTCAACAACACATAATAAAGTTGGGTCTCGACGTGTATCTTGGCATACGTTACAAGGATCACTGGCATCTAAATTATGACAAATAGTGCATGTAACAATTTTTGCCTCTGCATCTTGCATTGATTGAATGAGGGGGAGAAAAACTTGTTCCCGTTTTTTTAAAAGATGTAGTGCCAGACGCCGTCCAGAACGTGGGCCAAGGCCAGGAAGCTTGCTTAAAAACTGTATAAGCCGTTGAATTTCATTGTTTTTCATAATAACCCCATTGACTTAAATGACTTATGTTTGCCTTTGCCGATGACAATGTGATCATGTAGGCGAATACCTAATTGTGACCCAATTTCTTGAATTTTTAAGGTTAGTTCAATATCTGCACGTGAGGGAGATGGGTCACCACTTGGATGATTATGCACCAAAATAATCGCACAAGCATTGACCTCTAAGGCTCGACGCATCACTTCTCGGGGATAAATAGGTGTATGATTCACGGTTCCTATTTGTTGTACTTCGTCACAAATCAGCTGATTTTTTTGGTCTAAAAATAATAATCGAAGTTGTTCTTGATGATTATACGACATTCTTGCTGTACAATATTCAATCACTTGATGCCAGCTTTGCAACACCATTTTGCCTTGTAAATTTTCCTGCATCGATCGTCCCATCAAACTATAAACAAGTTTGATGACATGAATGACAGCATCACCGACGCCGCTTATTTCCTTTAAGGCTTGAGGGCTTGCACCAAAAACACCAAGTAGGCTTCCAAATTTTGCAAGCAAATTTTTGGCAATTAGTTTTACATCTGCTCTTGGAATTCCACAAAACAGCAATAACTCTAATAGTTCATAATCATGCAGAGCCTGCTCACCGGATAAATTAAATTTTTCCTTTAGACGTTGACGATGCCCCGTATAATGCGGAGCTACGGCTTTTGAAAGCTCAGGCTTAGCTTTCACTAACGGTGAAGATTTCACAACCATTGGCGGTAACCCCTAAGGTATGTTCAAATTGCGCCGATAAAGATCGATCACGCGTAACCGCTGTCCACCCATCTTCTAAAATTTTTACCTGATATTTGCCTGCATTGATCATTGGTTCGATGGTAAAAAACATGCCTTGCTTAAGCTCTAAGCCCGTGCCTGGTTTACCGTAATGCATAACGTTGGGGGCTGTGTGAAAAATACGACCAATACCATGCCCACAAAAATCGCGAACAACAGAAAACCCTTGTTTTTCAGCAAAGCTTTGAATTGCATAACCAATATCACCCAATGTTGCGCCTGGTTTTACAACTTCAATCCCGCGCATCATGGCTTCATAGGTGGTATCGATCAACTTGCGCGCGCGCAAATTAATCTTGCCAATGCTAAACATACGACTAGTATCCCCATACCAGCCATCCAAAATAACGGTGACGTCAATATTGAGAATATCCCCTTCCATTAATCTTTTATCGCCTGGAATACCGTGGCAAACAACGTGGTTAATTGAGGTGCAAATCGATTTTGGATATCCGCGATAGCCAAGTGGTGCGGGCACTGCGCCATGGGCTAAAATATAGTCATGGCATAGTTTGTCAAGTTCACTCGTTGTTACCCCGGCTTTGACATGGGGTGTAATAAAATCAAGTGTTTGTGAAGCTAATCGACCTGCTTTACGCATTCCTTCAAAATCTTGATCGCCAAATAAATAGATAACTTCTTCTTCGTGATGGTGGTCATGATCGTGATTACACGATGCGCTGTGTTCATGATGGTGGTGTTGAGCTTTAATCATCATTGTCATTTATTCTCATTTTTTGGCGACTCTCATTCAATTCCCTACAATATAATGAAGCAAGTCAAAAGTCCAGTCAAACCCTTCCTATTGCTAATATATGAGGCAAGAAAGGCAACATGCATAGCGTAGCAAGGAGCAATATGGATAGGAGAGTCAATGGATAGGAGAGTCAATTGACGGGGCTCAACCCCGCATTAACTCTATATCAAAATTTACCCTTAAGCGTAAGTCCAGGCATCCAAGTCATCAAATAGAGCACGTAAGATTTGGTTGTTTAGTCCGTGACCAGAATTATGACCGTGAAAGTGACCGATCAATCGAACGCCAGCCAACATCAAATCGCCATATGCATCTAGTATTTTATGGCGAACGAATTCATCTTCGTAACGCAAACCACCATCATTCATAATTTGATCTTCGTCAATGACGATTGTATTGCCGAGACTTGCGCCTCTGGCTAAGCCCATAGCACGAAGTTTGTTACCATCTTCTAAGAATCCAAATGTCCGAGCCTCAGATAACAGGGTTGTAAAATCATCTTCTTCTGGGAAGTAGTCAAATGTCCAACTGGTAGAAAAACGACCAAAGCCATCAAAGTAAATCGAAATGCGTGATTCATTAGCCGGCAATAACCAGGCTTGACCTTTGTCTTGAAGCACATGAATTGGTTTTAATATACGAATCTGCTTTAGAGGTTTTGAGAGAGGTTTAATGCCGCCACCTTGTTGGATAGCACGAATAAATTCAATCGAACTGCCGTCCATAATTGGTACTTCTGGACCGTCAATTTCAATAAGGGCATTATGGATGCCGACGGCGCGAAAAGCAGCCATTAAATGCTCAATAGTGGAAACGCTTACACCTTCGTTGTTGGCGATTTTCGTGCACATTGATGTGTCAATAACTGTATCCCACCGGGCAGGCACACGATTATTGGCTGTTAAATCTGTACGGACAAATATAAAGCCTGCATCCGCAGCAGTAGGTTTAATTTTTAATGTCACATCTGCGCCAGAATGAATGCCAATACCTTTGCAAATGACAGTTTTTCTAACTGTATGTTGCTGCATAGCTGTTGCAAGGGCGCTCTTAACTTTTGAAGCTAGAGTAGGCCTGTTTGTTGTTATTGGTTGTATACTTGCAACATTCTGAAGCATAATAAGTCTCCTCAATTTTAATTGTGCCTTAAAAGAGAAGTAGAATGCTAGAATTAGTATATTACAAAGTGTTACATCTACAGTTGAACTAGTTCCCCCTGCAAAAGCATGTCCAATTCCTCAATACTCATTAATTTTTAATAAATATTTATGCAGAATACTGTTTGAAAATTTGCTGTTTATTAGTCAAATTAATTAACACTAAATGCCTACGTACAGAATAATGAAAAAAAATAAAACAAAAGGACTGGCAATGCTTTCGCGTAATCATGACTCTATGTCAACAACTAAAGAATTTATACTCGCTATGTTTAGCGTGACTTTGATTTTTTCTCTTATCGCTTGGTCTAACATCCCCCAAAAAGCGCTAGAGTTAGTGGGCTAAAATTTCAAAAACACATAATTCACAAATTAATTTATAAACAACATAACCGTAGATTGCAAAATGCTGTATTATAATGATTAGCTAGAAACATATCCTGATTTTTAATCAAGTGTTTTAATTATAATTAAAGAGAAAATCACCTAAGAATGGGGGCCTAAATGGAATAATATAAGAAAGATAACGACTAATCCTAAAATTGATAATATATTGACTCGATTTCCTGAAGATTCATTGTATCTTTCTGTAATAATGTCTCTTGCTTTCTTTCTAACTCTCTTTTTCTTTAATGCACGAAATTTATTCACTTGCCTTTGAGGATAAGGATAAATATTTGAGTTGGCTTTCATAAGTAAACTCCTACTGCACAGCAGATAACTAATTTTATAGGCTTATTATTCTTTAAAATTAATTTCTGGTTAAGTTGATATTTTCACTATATTTCTCGCCTTCATTATTTCTTCAAAAATATCTCTTTATACTCTCGCAATAAAATTATTTTGTAAGATGATTTCGAATTCTTTCAATTTCTTTCTCAACCATTCCTTCGACAATTGGGAAAAGATTTTGATCAAGCCACTCTTTAATCATCGGACGCGCCAAATTTGCAATTAACGTGTCTAATGTCAATGCTCCAATACTTTCCAAAGCATGTTGTTCATTTTGGATTTCAGTAAGTCGAGACAAGGCCATCGCCGAAGCTGAAATAGCCGACTCAGCTGCTATTCCCTGCTCAAAAGGCTGATGATGAGAATATTTTTCAGAATGAGGCGTATGCGGCGGCTCATGGTGGGCACGTCTATCTGATGGATAATTTTCTCTTCTTTCTTTCGGTTCTTCTGGCATTCCTCCAAAATATGGCTCTTCTGGTGCATAAGAAGAAAGAGGTGTTTCGCTCATTACCGCCTGATCTTGAAGCATTTCATTGGTGTTATAAGGCTCATCATAATTTGTCATCTGTGGCGCAGAAGGAGGAGATTCAAAATTTGATTGCAAAGGAGGAGATGGCTCAAACCGTGTCGATTCTCTAGGCGCCGCTGGCTGTTGTTTAACTGGCTGAGTCTCGCGCTGTGGGCTCTGATCCTCTGTAACATAGCGACGAATAGAGGCAAGAATCTCATCCATTGTCATATCTTCTTCATCATGTTTTGTCACTGTTTTTTTCCCCCAACCTAATACCATTGTTTATTCCTTCAATATGAGAAACCATTGCATAATGACTCTTTCGAGTCTTTATTTTGTCAACATAAAACGAACCGTCTCTCTCAAATCTTATTTTTAATTTCTTGATAATGGGCAGTCGCATCATAATGATCAACTTGAAGCTGCAAGGATTTTGCTGTCAACATCCCCATCAATACAATAATCTTATAAGCAGATGCATACAAATTTTGTTCAACTTGTACAAGAGTTTGCTGTGCATTTAGCAGTTGATTTTGTGCATTAAGAACATCTAACAGAATCTTAGAACCCACTAGCATTTCTTGCCTTGTGCCCTCTACACTAATCTCGTTAGCACGAACTTGTTCAGCATAGAACTTGAGATTGCTTTTAGCAGCTTCATATTCGTGAAAAGCTTGAATAAGTTGTTGTTCAATTTGTCGGCGAGCAACTTCAATTTGAATTCGATTTTGTTCCGCATCTTCAATTGCCTGACGTTTTTGTGATCGAATAGTGCCTGCTTCATACACAGGAATCCTTACATTTATTGTCACCTTATGATCAACTGTGAAATCTGTCGTTGCTCCTGTCGTATTGCCAATACCAGACACATTCGTCTTATGTACTCTTGCTTGTGTCAGATTTGAACTACCTTCTAAATCTACCTTTGGTAGCAGGCCACCATTTACTTGCTCTACCTTGCGACGAGCAGCTATTTCTGCATACTGAGCTTTTAAGATTGTTGGATTATTTAGGCGTGCTTTATCCAGCGCCTCTTTCACATTTTTTGGCATCCATTTTGGCAATGTTGGTTTTTCTAAATTGCCAGGCGATCTTCCAACAACTTGCTCATAAGTTGCAATTTTAGCCCCAAGCTGCGCTTCTGCCGTTTGACGTTTAGCGGTTGCCTCAGCAAATTGAGCTTCGGCTTGAGCCACGCTGGTTCGCGTTTCTTCACCCACATTAAATTTATCTTGAGTGGATTGTAGCGTAACTTTAAGAAATCCTTCGTTAGTACGTAAAACTTCTAGTTGAGCTAACTGGGTAATCAATTCTAAATAGGCTTGTATCGCGGCAAGCAACGTATTTTGCTCAGTTTCAATCAACCCAGCGCGCTGCGATTTGATGCCGGCCTTAGCACTTTCTGTTTGCGCAACTGTTGCCCCACCATTAAATAAATTTTGAGATACGGTTAATTGAGCCGTTTGCAAATGCCCATCACTAAGTGATGGCGTAGAACTACCCCCTGCTGCTGCAGAATCTACAGCATCACCTGTAAACCGTTGCTTCTCATAACCATTAGAAACAGTCGCATTAATGCTTGGTCGCCATCCTGCTTTTGCTTGAACAATATTTTCATCAGCGGACCGAACTGCCGCGCGTTGTGTTAAGATATCAGGGTTAGCTTTATAAGTAGCTTCCATTGCTTTTTGAATGCTATCTTGCAAGGATGTTGGTTTTGAAAGATAGGGTTTTAATAACTCTCCGCTTCTTGCTGCAATCGTTTCAAAAGTCACTAAAGGTGCAGCTTTAATGTTATTTTCTTGTGCAACATCAACATCCTCAGTTTTAGAAACACGTTCATCCTGAGTTGTTGATGAGGATACTGGTGTTGACGTCGATGGTGGTTCTAATGCACCGCTTTCAAAACTCCCTGCGGTAAGGAGTAAAAATAAAGCTGCCGAGCGGTATGTTGTTATTATTGTATGTTGACGAGGCATCTTAGTAACGCTCCATTTTTGGATTTATATCTCGAGCCCAGGCATCTACGCCACCTTGCAGGCTTATTACATTTTGATATCCGCATTGTTCAAGAAGAATAGCGGCTTGCTTACTTCTTACTCCATGATGACAAATAGTAACAAGGTCTTTATCATCTGGCAATTGCGTAGATGCTTTGCCTAAATCGCCCAAAGGAATATTAATACTATTAGGCAAGTGACAAATGTCAAATTCCCAAGGTTGGCGAACATCTAACAAAACATATTCGTGATCTGTATTCAACAATGAGTGTAACTCTTGCGGAGAAACTTCTTTAACCATACACACCTCGCTATAAAGAAAACGTCTTTTTCAATTTAAATCCCGTCAATGGCGGGACATAAGTATCAAATATTTTATTTAACGTTACTATATCTATATTTTTTTGCCAAATGCATCCACTTCCCATTAAATAATTCTTATTGTAGACTGTGACCAAAGAACCACCTTCTGACAATTGGTCAACTATTTTTTGGGGAATAATCTCGACGCCCCCCTCAATCAAAATCCAATCGAATAATGTTGATTCTGGCCATCCATCTTCTAAACGTCCTTGATGAATAGATTGATTTTCTGTTGCATTATTACTCAGAATTTTATAACAAGCAGGCTCTTGTTCAACCACACAAACAGTCGTGGATAAAGATGACAATACCGCAGCGCTATAACCGGTTAACCCACCAATAATAAGACACCGATCTGTGGGTTTAATTTCAACTAAATTTATTAAGCGTGCTAAAACAAGAGGAGATAAGAACAACCGCGACTGTTCGGCAGGAAGATTTGCATCAATATAAGCAAGCGATTGATATTTCACAGGCAAAAAATCAACGCGATTAACAGTAGCGAAGGCGTTCAGCAACGCTGAGTTCAAAACTTTGTTAGGGCGAAGCTGGCGTTGAATAAAATTTTGAATCGTTTCATCTAAATCATTTCTTACAATATTTGCTTTCATACTCATCTACTCTTGGAAGTGAATAACTTTTTCTTGACCTTTTCGTTTAAGAGTACTATACGGTAAAAAGAGAAGAGATCATATACCCTTCATAAGTTAATCTTGGGAAATGCATCTTAGTTTTTAGGCCGGATGGCAGAGTGGTCATGCAGAGGACTGCAAATCCTCGAACGTCGGTTCAATTCCGGCTCCGGCCTCCACCCCTTCCCAATATTTTACAAGGCTCTGATTTCTTTCTTCTTCTCTTTTAATTTCAGAATCCAAAATCAGAATCCAAAAAAGGAACAAAACGCGGTGGACATGTTTTTTTATAAGAAAAATCAAATTGACGAAAAAATGTGTTGTACCGCAAAATAAAAACGTGTATAAGATCAATTATCTTTAGTCCCCATCGTCTAGAGGCCTAGGACACTGCCCTTTCAAGGCGGCAACACGGGTTCGAATCCCGTTGGGGATACCAAATCAACAAATTTTATTCGCATTCACTATCATTTAAAACATCTATAATCGATTTGATTAACAACTATCTTGTTATGGTCAAACACATAGTAATCCATGTATTAATAACATGGATTACTCCGCTTCACTCGCAAAATCGATAAGAAACTTAAAGGTTTATAAGGTTTATTTGGGTAATTGCGCTTCCACAAAATCCCAATTGATCAGATGTTTTAAGAAAGTATCTATATAATCAGGGCGTCGATTTTGATAATCTAAATAATACGCATGTTCCCAAACATCACACGTCAACAAAGCAACACAATCATGAGCCATCGGCAAATCAGCATTACTTGTTTTTAAAATCTTTAACTGACCACTTTGATCGACCACAAGCCATGCCCAACCACTTCCGAATTGAGTGACTGCTGCTTGCTTGAACTCTTCACAAAACTTCTCATATGAACCAAACGTTTCTTCTAGCTTTTTCTTAAAAGCATTGCTTGGCTTGCCACCACCATTTGGCTTCATACAATGCCAATAAAAAGTGTGGTTCCAAACTTGAGCAGCATTATTGAAAATCCCCATCATATCAGCCTTACCTACTGACTTTACAATGACTTCTTCAAGCGACGCATTGGCAAGCGGATGGTCTTTTAACAAGTTATTGAGATTTGTGACATACGCCTGATGATGCTTTCCGTAATGAAATGAAAGCGTATTTGCTGTAATATATGGTTCTAATGCATTCATTTCATAAGGCAATGTTGGCAATTGATGTGTCATTTTTTTCTCCAATTATAGATCGTCATGCTAAAACTACTCCATATTGAAGGCTCAAACAACCCTCTACTTCTCATGGTCTCTCACGAAAATAAAGGAATATGGAACTAGAAAGAAAAAGTGAGGAATAAATTCTTTGTTTATAACTCACAATTATGCATTATCATTTAACTTTAAGATAACGTGAGATCAACATAAGAAACGTTAATCTACGTCCAATCCCCTCTCAAAGATTGAAAACAGGCAATACCCGCTATAGCTGCTGTTTCCGCACGCAAAATGCGTGATCCCATTCGGCAAAAACGCACAAACGAATGAGTAGATAACAGAGCAATATCTCGGGCACTCAATCCACCTTCTGGACCTACAAGAAAAGCGACTTCCTGCATTACGTTTAATTGCTGCAATAACGAAGCGATAGGCAAAGATTCTTGGCGTTCCAAACAAACAATTAATATTTTATTTGGTGGCCATGTTTGCAAAATATCACTTAATGACTGTAACGGATTCATGATAGGCACAGACAGACGTTCACATTGTTGCGCTGCATCCACACAATACCGCCCTATCTTTTCAGTATTTAGTTTGTGGATTTGTGTAAATTCCGTTGTTACTGGCTGCAAACAGCTAACACCTAGCTCTGTCGCTTTTTCAATTAGAAAATGCATTGCTTCTTGCTTTAGCGGAGCAAACAATAATGTGACGTTTGCCTCAACAATCGGTGCTCTTAAACATTGCTGAACCCGCACTTCTGCTTTAGATTTTGTACATGTTTCCAGCATTCCCTGCCATTCACCATCTCGTCCATTAAACAATTGAACCAAGTCATTCATTTTTAACCGTAAAACATTCCGCAAATAATGTAATTGATGCTCTGGCAACTCAATCAATTTTCCCGTATCTAAATGACTATCGATGTATAAACGAACCATTATTATTCTTTATTGAGAGTTTTCTTAAAGTATACTTTAAAATCATTACGAACTTACGCAAACAAAAAAATATCGTATACAAGAAATTACCTGGATTTACTCTTATTGAATTATCAATTGCACTTATCATTGTGGGCATTATTATGGCCGCCGCTTTTAAAGGCACAGAGCTTCTTGAATCAGCCAGGTTGCAAGCATGTATGAGTGATTTAAATCGTTATCATCTAAGTATTATTAATTACCACGATCAATATGGTCAATGGCCCGGTAATGATACCGGAGCGAAAAATCGATTTGGAAATAATACTGAAGATGGGGACGGCAAGGGACTTATTCTCAAAAATGAACAACCTCTTGTATGGCAACATTTGTATTTTTCCAAACTCGTTGATTCCCCCCACCCACCCAGTGCACGGATTGGTGGTTCAATTAGTGTGATATCAAATCCAACAGATGAACTACAAGGAAATTTCCTGATTCTATCAAAAACACCAGGGACACTTGCACCGCTCTTAACCCCACATCAAGCCATGATTTTAAAGTCAAAAGCGGGTGAAAAAAAGGCAGATAGCGGCACATTCATTGTCTTGGCTGGTGAAGGTGTTGGTGGTGATAGTTGCGTGAAAAATGGCGAATTTAATCTTGCTTATAAAAACCCAAGCTGCATTATTGCTTTTGGTTTTTAAAAAATGTGGGATGACGGGACATAGATTTTTTTGAGAATGACTAGATTACACCGCGGTGGAAAGTTTTATTGTTAAATGGGAAAACAAATATGTTTAAAAATATAGGTTTTATGATAACGCTTTCACTTGCAATCCTCTTACCTGTTTTTGCAAACGCACCTGTTACTGCAATTACCAAACTTAAGATAGAGACGAAAGAAGGAAATTTAAAATTATCTGATATATTGAGTTCTTGTAAAGAAATCGCACAAAGCACTTCAAGTCGATTTGTTAACCTATCTATCACCGGAAAAATTTTAAATATTAAAGGGAAGACATACGAAATACGGTATTTTAGCTTTGAAGACACAAGAAGTGTTATGCTTTTAAACACTAATTTTTCTTCCTATATTGAAAAAAATAATCTATTAGATATGCAAAGCTTAACAACCATGCCTTTACCGGGCATTTTATTTGAAAGTTTTGATTTTAGAAGAGCAAATAAAGAAGATGGTGTTTACTTTAGCATGGCTTTACGTATTATAGAATAAATAAGGTGGAGAGTGTTTTATTTTAGTTATGTTTCATAGGTCATTTTATGAAATTTAAATCTAAAAAATGACACACTCCATATTAAAATTTAACTTATCACTACAAAATCTAGACAACGCTCAAACTCTGAAGTAGGATTTTTTATAAACTAAAAAATGGAGATATGGAAATGAACAAGGAAGACCTCGTCAAAGCAATTGCCTCAAAAACGCAATTGACTAAAGAAAATGCAAATAAGGCCTTTGATGCGCTTATTCAAACAATTACGCAAAGCTTGAAAAACGGCGAATCTGTTGCCCTTGCTGGTTTTGGATCTTTTAAAGTAACAAAGCGGGCGGAACGTCAAGGCCGCAACCCAAGAACTGGTGCGGCGATCACTATTGCTGCAGCAACTGTTCCTTCTTTTACTGCTGCTAAAGCTTTGAAAGATGCAGTAAAATCTTAAGTCCTATTTAAGCATCGGTATTCCCCCGAATAATGCCTCTTTTTACAGGTATTTGGGGGAATTTTATTTATACTATTTATTTTTAATATTTGTAACTTCCCTTATAAAACATGCCACTTTTTCTATCAGTTTACGGCTACTTTGACTTTTAGGAAAAAGGATAGGTTGCACATGAAATTGTCCCTGACTGATTTCAAGATGAACCTTTACACCTTTTTCTTGGGCTTTCTTCGTAAATAAGAGTGTGTCATCCAAAAGTATTTCTCTTGTCCCTACCTGCATAAATAGGGGTGGAAGTCCTTTAAAATTTCCATGAATGGGAGAGACCAAAGGATCATTTCTTTGAATACACTGTGGAACATACACCTTTGCCACATGAGACAAATGACATTCAGTAATAAAAGGGTCTTTTTTTTCACGCCTCACATCATTTAAGTTTCGCGGCGTTAAATCTAACCATCCAGAAAAAATTACAGCCCCAGCAGGCATGCAGATTGCTTCTTCTTTTGCAGCAAGCAATGTAGATATAGCTAGATTTCCCCCTGCTGAATCTCCAGCAATGATAATTAAAGCTGGATTTGTTGTTTTTAAGAGAGCTTTATAAGCATTTAGGGATTGATTGAGGGCAATAGGAAATGGATTTAAAGGAAGCAAGCTATAATCTATTAAAATAACTTGAGCATTACATGCATTAGCAAGCAAGCAGGAAAATCTTCTATAAATATTATTTAACCCCATCAAAAAAGCACCCCCATGCACATAAAAAATTGTAACTTGCGGCGTATCTCTTTTTGAACAAACGATCTCTATGGGTGTACCGTCGAGTTTGCTTTTTTGTATGGAAAAGCCTGTAGGTACAAAAACAAAGATATTCAAGAACTTTAAATACTTGTGAAATACCCTATATGCTTTCACAGGGTCTTTTATTTTTTTCCCTAAACTCAACAATAAATGTATAAAAAACCTAAAAATTAGCAAAATTAATGCTCTTTCGTTCGTTTTGTATTGATTATCTGTACACCGCTAAGGTAAAAACACAAAGGTAAATGCTCTCTTTTGGTTATTTTTGACCTCATTTTCTTAAAATCATAAGCTCAGCTTAACTCTTTATAATATGAATGGTATCCGTGTAATGACTAAGTATAAAAAAACGAATTCATCCTTTAACTATTTATATTTGTTAGGAATAGTGGGTTTGTTGATGCAGTCAAGTTGGGCAGAAACAAATTCTTATACTCCAGAATATCTTAAAGGATATATCCACGCTATTATTGATGAACTTTTACCAGAAGAAGAAGTGACATATGGCATTAATAGCAAAATGGCGACAATCACAATTTTAAACAAATCACTTTCTTTTCAAGAAGAAGAAAAATTAAAAGAACGCATTAATAAAACAAATTTATTTTCTAATGTTATTGTTACTTATCAAAATTACTCGCCTTCTACTGCAACGACTGCTGATGCCATAGTAAGTCGCCCTGCAACGGCAGTCGATGAATTACTTCCTAATGGTGTTATCTATGATGCACCTATCGCGGATCAAAAATGGCCTAAATTTTTAGTGGGGTATCAAAAACACTTTAGAAATAATTATGGAACAGATATATTTAAGCTTTCTTTTGGTGAGAACTTGGCTCTTTTTCGTTCTAAATCACAATACTGGACTTATGAAGTTGGTATACAAGCTGGACTTTTTGGGATTATGGATTTCAGCTCTAAACCTTCACGGTTAATTAATTCTGATTACTTCGTGGGGTTAGGCTTTTCTTTGATGTATAATGATAAGTGGCAAAATTTATTTCAACTCTCTCACCAAAGTTCCCATTTAGGGGATGAATTCCTTATTTCTAAACCAGCTTATTTAAACAAACGCATTAATTTAAGTTATGAAACATTAAAATGGTATACAGCTTATAAATTTGAGATGTTCCGTCCGTATTTAGGAATAGGATATTTAATCGACAAAGACCCTTCTTATTTAAAATCTCTTACCTGTGAAATAGGACTAGATTACATTTCAAAAACAAAGTTTTTTTGGGATAAAACAAATTTCGTTTTTGGCATTCATTCATTTTTTTGGCAAGAAAATAGATTTAACCCGACCATTAATGTCAGCACCGGATTGCAACTAGATACACCCGTGTGGAAAGGGCGAAGTATTCGATTGCTACTTGACTATGGCCATGGACCTTCACAACAAGGTCAGTTATATGTCAAAAAGGAAAACTATGTTGGGCTAAGTATTTCTATTTCTAGCTAAGAGAAAACACTGTCCGCCCAATACATTAGTAATGATAAAATTTTAATAGGGGGGATGCTTTCCCCTATTCTTAATTTCAAATTAGCTAAATCAATAATATCATTACTTAACAATCGTAATTTGTTTGATTTGATTCGCGATAAAAAAGAATTGATCTGCAAGTTCATCTGAATCATCAGCAGTTAATGCCCATTCTGGCTTTGTTGCACAAGCGGCATATAGTTGCTTAGCAGTACTATTAGAAACCTGAAAGGTAACTGTAAATACTTGAATGCCTTGTGCTTTCATTTTTGTACAAAGATCTGTTACTCGCGCATTGATTTTAGCTGCTGCTTGAGACATAGTGGTTACCCCTAACTTTCCTTCAGGAGGTCTGCCATAGGCTGAAAAGGCACCTGTACTAGGATTCGCATAACTACCCCAAGAGTTCTCACCATCCGTTACAATAACAATCGATTTCTGAGTCGATGTAGAATATGGTTTTGGTTGAATGGTAGAAGCAGGCCATTGATTAGTCCACCTTCCCGAAATTGTATTCCACCCCCAAACTATACCAAGATTACCAAAAGTACCCGCACTGCCAACGGCCAATGTTAATCCATCAATTTTGGCTAATAGAGTATCTCGATTATTAGTAAGTGGTAAAAGTGGTTGAATACAGCCTTTATTTGGCCCTACATCATCCGCTACAGACATAGCGGTAATCGTCCCATTGCTATTGAGTCTCCAATCATTATCTGCAGCTTTGGTACCATAAAGACCATATGTGGTAGGCACAAAGTAGACAGGCCATTTGCGAACACTGGGTGGGTCGTCAGTATCCATAACTGTTTTGGTGTCTGCCGCGGCAACGCAGCCTCTCCACGGTACTTGGCTTGGAAATGTTGTTGATGTCATATCAGAAAGCCAACTTTTATTTTCCGTACCAACATTGACAGCAGAAGCAAAAGGAACAATTGAAATGGCCGTATTCTCTACTGTTACATTATTTTCATAAATGGCATTAACAAGACCTTTAGCGGCCACTTTTAACCCCGCAAATTTGTTATTATCTGCCATGGACGTTGTTACGTCGAGAACAAGAGCGACTTCTATATTATCAATGTCTCTGCGAACTTGTGAAAACCCACTGACTCTTAAAGATAAAATATTAGTAATCTTACTAAAAGATGAAGGCATACTGGCCACAGCTGAAACACTGACATATTTGTTATCAGAAGAAAGAGCAACCGTCGGTGTAACCGATAAATTACTGCTAATTAAGGGAGAATAATTAGCATAAAAAATTCTTAAAGCATTCGCTTGCACATCGGCAAGGCTATAACGCGCACCCGCAATTGCGGCAGCATCACACGCATAAGCAAGCTGCGTATTGATGTAGGTTTGACGTGAAAGTTCTACCGCCATTGCCGTTAAAAACATTAAGGGAACAAGTATAAGAGCAAATAAAGCCAATACGGTGCCATTTTCTTTTTCAATAAAGAAATCTTTAGTGTCTCTTTTTTGTTTGAAAAAATGTTGTAGGCGTTTCATTTTATTTATCCTCCACCAAGCAACGTCGTCATGCTACCAACTCGAGGCACATAAACGGATGTTTTATAAAGCGTAGAATTGCTATAAAACCCTTGAAAAACAATAGGCGTATAATTAAAAAAAACTTCCGTTACAATAATGGCTTGATCACTAAGCACTGTAATATTGTTGGGTAGGTTTTTTGGAAGACTTCCTGCAGCACCAAAATTACTAGTGGCACCATTGACTTGTTGTTGCCAGGTAATCGTCATTTTTGTCGGATCTGTTGTTGCTCCCTTATTGGCAATTTGGGAAACGACAACACGTATTTGTTGATTCTTATTATAAGGGATCATAACAGCATCAACTGTTTGCATAAGGGCAATTAAATTTGCTCTGGTCAGATTCTGGCGGGAAACCATGTCGCCCAAAACACCCGCTGCCCGCGCAAGCTTATTATTGATTAAAGAATAATTGGAAAACTCGAAAATACCCGAAATAATCAAAATGAGAATAGGCAGTGTAATCGCACTTTCGATAAGAGCGGCTCCTTCTTCATTTTTTACAAATAACTGCCGAATCTTTATCATCTACCAACCTCTTATCTAATAAGATTCATTCACAATGGGTGTTACACCTTTTAAGACTATTGTTGAAGAAGTACCAAAAATAGGAAAAAGAGTATTCCAAGTATAACTTATTTCATAACGGACAGCCTGCCCTGCTACGCCAAAAGTGTTACTTACGGGTGTACCATTTGCATCTAGACTTGGTAAATTTGGATAGGCACCCACAGTGATAGTAACATTAAGGGGATTGACAATTCCTTGTGTGTAGGTATTTAAAACACTTAAAACTTTATTTTTAATGGCAGTCTCTCTTGGAACATTTGGATCTTGTTGAGCCGTTATCCCATAACGTGATGCTTCACGAGCAGCTGCTTCAAGAGCATTTTGCACAAACATAATTAAACATATTTGAAAAGCTGCAAAAACAACGAGAATGAAAAAAGGAGCAACGAGGGCAAATTCCATAACAGACCCTCCCTCTTCTTTTAAGGCTAATAGCTTAGATTTTGCTATTGAATATCTTTTTAAAAATAAAAAAGATAGTCTCAAGTGGCAATTTTGATTTTTTATCATAAGCTTTTGAGCCTCCTTACTCATCACAAAGTAAAGTATAATCCTAAATACTAAGTATATAGGCTCAATCCATCACAAAAAACATCTTTGTATTAGCTGACTGAAAACACCTAAATAAATTTATAGCTCTACAGCCAACCAATAAACTAAAGGCCACTCCTTTCTATCTTTTCTAACAGAAGAGTGGCCTTTCTCTTTTAATTAACTGCCAGCAATTGCAGTTTTTATCGATGTAAATTTAGCACTAATAGCTGATCCCAACGATGTCATTGTCACAATTGCAACTACAGCAATTAAGGCAATCAAGAGACCATATTCCGCAAGAGAAGCACCATTTTCATCTTTTAGAAATTTTAATAAATTATTTGTCATCGCATCCTCCTATTTAAATCTAAGATACTACCCGCATTACAAGATATAGATCAAAAGTGTAAAAAAACTATTAATTTTTCAAGTACAGGTATATTTTATGTTAATTAACCTAATTTTTTCTTAATTACTCACTTTAGTGACTTTAAAGTTGCCAAATTTGTCTTAACTTCACTGCTGCTAAGTTCTTGAGAAAAAATTTCTTCTGCTTTTGTTACCTGTCCATCAAGTGCATAAGCAATGGCCAAGTTATGCTGCACATTCGCAGAAGGATTTTGCTCTTTTGAAAGAGGCAAAAGCAGCGCTATACCTTCTTTTGGTGTGCCGCTAAGCGCTAAAGATAAGCCCAAATTACATTTAGCATTACTATTATTAGGGTTATCTTGCAGTGCTTTTTTATACCAAGATTGAGCTTCAGTATGTTGGCTTTCCATATCTAAACATACGCCTAGCCCATTCATGGCAGCTGCATTTGTAGGACTAATGGCAAGAAGTGATTTATATGTTTTCATTCCTTCTTGCGCCATATTAGCCGCAATATAAGACTTTCCTAATTCTTCAAGGTACATTGCAGAATTAGGATTTTGTTTTAACTTATCTTCAAAGAAATTGATTGCTTCGTTTGATTGGTTTGTTTGCCTTAAAGATGTACCAAGGCCTTTAATTGCTGGTTCAAATTCGGGGTTCGACAAAAGGATTTGATGATACAGCCTTGCAGAAGTTGCATGATCGCCTGATTTTTGCAATGATTCAGCCACACGATGAAGAGACTCTGGTGATTTATTATTACCGCCATCCGTCATAGAACAAGAGCATAAAAGCGCTGTTACCGCACTTATAAGAGTAAATTTTGTCAAATTTATCATATCGTTATCATTTCATTAAGATAATCCACAACCAAACAAAAAAATTTACATTAAATTCTACGTAAAGAACCTAAGTATTCTAATAATTAACCATAAGAAACGCATAATTAAAAGAGAAATAAATTAAAACTTTATTAAAGTTAATTGTTTTTTTTTTAAATATCGTTAAACTTTGTATATACAACCAAGAAAAGTTCTAAAGCAGAGATGATTTCCATAATGAAATTATATTATTTGGAGGAAATTCTAGGGTGAATACGGCGTTTTATATAGCATTTGGAATTTGTGCACTTATTATTGGAATTTTTGATTTTTTATTCTATCGCATTCCTAATTTATTTGTATTGGTTCTTATAGGTCTATTCTTGGGATTATCCCTCACGTTAGGAGACAGTAAATTTTTCATCGCAGCTAGCATCACAGGAACGATCGCTCTTTTAAGCTGTTATCTTTTGTATGTCTTTGGATGGCTTGGCGCTGGCGATGTCAAATTTATATTTGCAGCATCGCTTTGGGCTTCTCAGGTTAATAGTCTTATCTTTTTTCTATCTATCTCTCTTGCGGGAGGGATTTTAGCCCTTATATATATTAATTTTTCTGCATACATTGACCAAGCTCGTCTTTTTCTGATTTCGTTTTTAGGAAAACATTTCAATAAAAGCCAGTTTTTTAGACGTTACAGTGAAGCACCATTTATCTATGCAACAGCAGTTCCAACAAAAGAAACCAAAATTCCATATGGAATAGCGGTAGCCATGGGATGTTTGTTAGTAACCTATCTTACACTATTTGGGCATGTAATCTAATGAAACAAAAAAGAACATTTTTTCTTCTTGGCTCTTTGATTGCCTCTCTTGTTATCGTTTTTTCGATAAGCAGTTGGCTAAGCACAAAATCTTCTGTAGAGCCAACAGGCCCAAAAACAGAACCCATTTTAGTTGCCTCAGAAAATCTAGCAGAAGGCGCTATTGTTTTAGTCGCAAAAATGACTTGGCAAGAATGGAACATTGCCGACATTAAACCTGATTATATTGTCAAAAAGAATAACGAACAAATTAATACTGTTGATGGAGGCGTGGTTCGCACACCTATTTTCAAAGGGGAGCCTATACTTGCTTCAAAAGTCATTGCAACCCATGGAAAAAGCGCGATTTCTGCAATCATTAAAGAGGGGATGCGTGCGGTTACCGTTCCTTATGCTAAACTTGCCAATGCCCCATCACTAATTGCACCGGGTGATATTGTTGATGTGATTATTCCAAAAAAGACCCAAGGGACGAATGAAGATTATTTCGGTCAAACAATCTTAGCAGGTATTCGCGTGCTAGCTGTTAATAATGAACTTCAAAAAGTAGGCAGCGAGGAAAGCAATAGCTCTAATGCAAAAACAATTACATTAGAAGTAACTGCTATTCAAGCCGAAGATCTAGCAGGTGCGATAAGAGATGGTCAAGTCGTTATTAGTATGCAAAGCATCTTTGCAGGAACAACAAAAAGCACGCCTGCAAAACCAACGCCCAAGGTTGAATCCCCCCCAGCCACAAAAGTGATTACAATAATGCGTGGATCAGAAAAGAAAGATATGACTTTTAATAATGTAGGAAAGCAATGATGTCACTATTTAAAATCAATACAAGTTATTTTCATATTTTTTTTAAAATAGCTCATTTTTTGGTATTAGCAAGCGTGCTTTCTACAAACACTTATGCCAAAGTAATCAAGCAACAAAAAAACACTCATGTAACCATCGAACAGAATAATGCGGAAGCTATTCCTTTAACTGAGGCAGTGAGTGAAGTATTTGTAGCCAATCCTGAAATTGCAGATATTCAATTAAATGGCCCATCTACGGCTTATGTATTTGGTAAAAAATCTGGAAATACAACCATCTTTGCAACTAATAAAAGCGGTAAAATTGTTTTAAAATTGCAATTGCGCGTTACACACAATCTTAAACAGCTAGATAAAACAGTCCAATCCTCTTTCCCTAATGAAAAAGTAAAATTCGACTCTACACCTGCCGGCATTATTATTAATGGCAAGCCATCAAGCCCACTTGTTGCTAAAAACATTGAAAATATAGCGTCTGGATTTATGGAAAAGGGCGATAAACTTACCAACAGTATGGTGATTAATTCCCCTACTCAGATATTATTAAAAGTCAAAATTGCTGAAATTAACCGTAGTGTTTTGCATAAATTTGATATCAACTGGTCAGCCTTAATTAACTCACCAAAAAACTTTACCTTTGGATGGCTTATGGGACGAGAACCTATGACAGCAGCAGGTGGCTTTCAAAGGTCATCATCCATTCCTCAATCAAATAGTTATGGCGCACAATATAAGAATGGCAACAGTACTTATGCAGCTCTTCTTGATGCATTAGATCAAGAAGGACTTGGAACCGTGCTTGCAGAACCAAATCTTATTGCCGCATCTGGAGAAACAGCAAGCTTTTTAGTTGGTGGTGAAATCCCTTATCCTGTACCTCAAGACCGAAATGTAACAATTGAATTTAAACAATTTGGGATTAGCCTTGCCTTTACCCCCACTGTACTTGCTTCTAATATGATTAATCTTCGTGTACGCCCAGAAGTAAGTGAACTTGATACGCAAAATTCCATTAATATTCCAATTGCTGACGGCACTGCATCTGTTAGTGTTCCTGGTTTAAAAACAAGACGCGCTGAAACATCAGTAGAGTTAGGAGACGGACAAAGCTTAGCGATTGCAGGATTAATATCTTCTTCAGTTGCCAACAATTATTCAAGCCTTCCAGGCGTAGATAATATTCCAATTCTCGGAGCCCTATTTCGTTCAACAGCTTTTAAACGAGATCAAACAGAATTAGTTATCATTGTCACACCTTATATTGTTAAGCCCACTGACCATCCAACAGATCTTAGTTTGCCTACAGATAACATACGACATGCATCAGCACTAGAAACATTGTTTTTTCAACGCTTAAATCGTGTTGAATGCACATTTTTGGGGTCAGATAATGCAGATTGTAAAGAAGGATGTTTTTATGGCGCCGCTGGTTTTAACGTTAGTGAATAAGGAAAGACAATGAATTTTCACAAAATCCTATACCCTATTCTTTTGATGAGTCTATCGGGTTGCAGTATGCTTAATGAAGAACCAAGGCCTGTAAAATGGGAAACAAAAGCAGAGAAAATCTCAACCCCCATTGATATAAACTTTAAACGGAGCAGTTCTAAACTCTGCTCATCCACAAAAAATGCGATTAGAGCTGCTATGTCAACGCCACGAGAGACTTATTTTCGTCTTTATATAGAAAATATGAATGCGTCAAAAGCTCTGACAAAAACACGTATCAATAATATTATTGCCTATTTACACGCATTAGACGTACCAAACGAAAACATCGATGTCTTTAAGCAGTCTGACGATATTGCCACCCTGCCCAATAGCATCACTTTAATGATCGATCATTATCAAGTGATTCGACCAAAATGTCCAGGATGGCAGCAAAAAATGAATGCTACTGTGCCTCCGGAAGGAGAAATTAATTTCCGTTGCACCAATGAGAGTAACTTTTCAGCAATGATAGCAGATCCACGCGTGCTCATTACTGGCAGTCAACTAGCAGGCTCAGATGCTAATCGATCGACTAAAGCTGTTGATGCTTATCAAGCAGGTACGGTCAAAGAGATTAAAATTGAAAAGATTGAAAATAAAAGTGGTGCGTAACAATAGACCTTTTATCTAACCAAAAATATTGGTTCCTGAAAATAGGTCTCATAAAAAGTAAGGTCGGCAATGTCTAATGTAGATTCGATGCAAACAAGAAAACTATGGGCTTTTGTCACTGATAAAGAATCAGAAATTCTTCTTCAGGCAATTTCGTTTAAAGAATATAATATTTCCCCTGAAATTTATATAGGAGACATGAATATTGCGATTAAGCATATAAAGGAACATCATTCTCCTGAAATTTTGATTGTCGATATTTCTAAGTCATCAATGCCTATTTCTGACGTTGCTGCTCTTTCAGAAGTTTGTGAACCTGGGATTGATGTTATCGTTATTGGCGAAAGAAATGATGTTAGTATTTTTCGTGATCTTGTCAAAGCTGGGGTGCGTGATTATTTAGTAAAACCGTTACCTGTTGAGTATTTTCTAAAAGATCTTGAAGCTATTTGCGGTATTACTACAACAGATAGCAGATCAAGTGCTTTTTATAAATCTGGTCGATTAATTGGGATTATTGGTGCTTCAGGAGGCAGCGGTGTTTCCACAATTGTTAGTAACCTTGGCTTAATTTTATCTGAGATGTATTTAAAACGTACTTCTATTGTTGATTCTGATTTACAACTTGGTACAATTTTCCAATTTTTTGATATGGAACCATCTTCTGGCTTCCCCCAACTTTTTGAAGCTCCTGACCGTATAGATCAAGTTCTTGTTGATCGTTATATCAATTTTCACAATCCAAACCTTGGTGTTTTAAGCGCCCAATTAGGTCTCCCAAACCCACCTCAAATTAAAACAGAAGCAGTTGATAGTCTATTAGACATTTTAACGTCTCATTTTCATTTCACACTTGTTGACTTATCACGCAATTTTACAAATGGACTTAATTTTCATATTTTTGAAAAAGCAAACCTTGTGTTTATTGTCACCGAGTATTCGATCACCGGACTAAAGGACACGAAACGCATCTTAGAAGTATTAAAAGCCTATCCAATGCTTAAACACGGTGCCATTATTGTTGCTAATAAAGTTGGCCAATATCCAGAAGGAGAGATAAGTCGTGCGGCTTTTGAAGAAGCCCTTCAAGTGCCTGTTTCTTTTGAAATTAGTTTCGACAAAGTCTATGCTATGAAAGCTTTAACAGAAGGTATTCCTGTGGCAACTCATAAATCGGCACCTCTTTCTGAAGGGATTGATAATCTTGCACATTATTTACTTGGGCTTCCAAGCGCTCAGAAAACAACAGCAAATATCTTTAATTTTTTGAAAGATAAACTTTTTACCAGTGATTCTACAAAAAATGACTAGATGGAGAATGAATCATGAGCGGATTTGGTAAAAAAACTACACCTGAGTCGGAAAAGTCTGTAATTAGGAATGAACCCGAGATAAAATTTCCCGTTTACAGTAAAATGGATGCTAAATATCCAATTTTTCAAACAAAAGATTATAAGGATGCTCCCTTAGTTCTTGAATTTAAAGAGCGTGTATTTGATTTACTTATTAAACAAATCGACTTAAATGCTGCATCAAAGATGTCTCGCCCTGAATTAAGAGGACAAATTGAAAAGTATTTATTTGAGTATGCTGAGGAAATGAAGGTTCAAATTAATTACAAAGAACTTCAGCATATCGTCGATGACATTATTAATGACATGGTTGGTCTTGGGCCTTTAGAAATATTACTTAATAATAAAAACGTTAATGACATCATGGTTAATGCACCCAATCAAGTTTATATTGAACGAAAAGGGATTTTACAGTTAACAGATGTTACTTTCCGTAATGAAAAACACGTCTTTCAAATTGCACAACGTATCGCCAACCAAATTGGTCGCCGCATTGACGAATCCAGCCCTATGGTAGATGCACGACTAAAAGATGGTAGTCGTGTGAATATTATCATTCCTCCTATCTCGTTGGAAGGAACAACAATTTCTATTAGAAAATTCTCTAATCATTCCATTCATCTACAAGATATGGTTGTGACTAAAAATTTATCACAAAAAATGTTTGAATTTTTAAAACTTGCTGCATTCAGTCGTATGAATATCATTATATCAGGTGGAACGGGAGCAGGAAAAACAACACTTTTAAATGCGCTTTCTGAACTCATCGACCCACGCGAACGCATTGTTTCCATTGAAGATGCTGCAGAGTTAAAATTAATGCAGCCGCATGTTGTGCGATTAGAAAGTAGGCCTTCTAATATTGAAGGAGAAGGAACAATTACCATCCGTGATCTGGTAAAAAATGCGCTACGTATGCGTCCAGATCGTATTATTATTGGTGAGTGTCGTGGAGCTGAAGCGTTTGACATGTTACAAGCGATGAATACAGGTCATGATGGATCTATGTCTACTTTGCACTCTAATAGCTCTAAAGAAGCAGTTAATCGTTTGGAAAATATGGTTATTATGTCTGGCTATGAACTTCCTAATGAAGCCATTAAAGATTACGTTACCGCCGCAATAGACATCATTATTCAAATTGCCCGCATGCGCGATGGGGTGCGTCGGATCGTTCAGGTAACAGAAGTTATTGATTATGACAAACAAACGATCCACATTCAGGATATTTTTACTTTTCAACATACCTCTTCTCTAACCAATGAAATAGAAGGAAAATATGTGTTTCATGAAATTTCGCTTAAACTAAAAGCCAAAATTACAGAAGCTGGATTGGAAGAAGAATTCAATAAATTCATGGAAGGGATATAGCAATGCAACATACCTTTGTGTTACTTGCAATGGTTGGTGTATTGTTTGTAATTTTTTATACCTGTTATTATTTAGTTGAAGATAAAAAGCAGATGCAAAAAATAAAAAACAGAATAGATTCAGTTAATTTAGTTGCAGGGAACAATGCTGCCCTTCATTCAATGGCAGACATTAGAATTAACAGAGAAAGTCTTCTGGAAAAAAAATTAAACGCCATGTTTTCAGCTAATAAAACAGGAGAAAATCTGCTTCAACTAAAATTTTATCGGTGTGGTATCAAACTTGATTTCAAAAAAATAGGTACCTTTTTATTCATAACGTATTTTACATTTTTTATTATTGTCGATCTTTTGACTCCAATAGGACTGATCTATAGCATTTTAGCAAGCCTGGGAGCCACAGCAGGCTTTTCCTATATGTTGTTAAATTTTCTTGAAAAACGCCGGCGCAAAAAAATATTAGGTCAACTATCCATAGCCGTAGACATTATTTTAAGAGGGATTCGATCAGGTAGTTCAGTTGAGCGAACTTTTCACATTGTATCCAGAGAATTAACATATCCCTTAAAAGACGAATTTAACCAAATTACCAAAGAACTTGAATTTGGTGTTTCCTTTGAAAAGGTGCTGCATAATGCTGCTACACGAATAAATGTCCCAGAATTTTATTTCTTCACAACAGCTCTCATGATTCAACGTAAATCAGGAGGAAGTTTGACAGATGTTTTAGAAAACATCATCCATTCGCTAAATAGAATTCAAGAAATTCGGATGAAAATTAAAATTTATTCTTCAGAAGCAAAAACTTCTGGTTATGTTTTAGCCTGTTTGCCCGTGATTATTTGGGTAATTCTTATGAATATTAAGCCTGAACACATTGCATTTTTTCACGAAGATCCATTCGGCAGAAAAATCTTAATGATTGCAATAGGGTTATTCCTCAGTGCCTTCGTCATGATTAAGCGCATGGTAAATCTAGAGGTATAGGAGCCGATATTGTCCAAAGGAATGATTAGTATTATTTTGCTCGTCAGCGTACTTGTGCTTACGACAATTCTTTTTTTCTGGTACACTCGATTCATAGCAAAAAAAGATATCAACCGTCGTATATCTCATGTGGCAAGCTATAACTATATGCAAACGTCAGACCATATTTCTAATACGCGTGCAAGCAAAAAAATCTATGAAACAATCAAAGCATATGGATTAAAGTTAGGTGATACTTTTTTTGGATTTACCCGAGAAACCTCTGCTCACTTTCGATTGCGTTTTGAAAAGGCAGGACTATCTGTTGAAAGTGCGCCAACAATTACTCTTCTTATTAATTGCGCAATGGTTTTTATTGGATTCATCCTTTATCTATTTGCTTTACTGCATTTTAAGAACATAGCTGAGCAACCTCTTTTTCTTCAAATATTACTATTACTTATTATTTCATTCGTCTGTTTTAGGCTCTTTGAATATGGATTAGATTATCTTATTTCCCGTCGTTATAAGCGTATTCAAAACATTTTATCCTTTTGCGTTGATCTTTTGATTATTTGCACACGCGCCAGTTTTACATTAGATCGTTCCTTTGAGAAAATTGCAGAAGAAGTCGCCCCTTTTAGCCCCGAGGTTTGTAAGGAATTTGCTAAAATTTCCATTGAGCTTAGCGTTATTCCAGATCGCACCGAAGCATTAAGAAATTTTGCCAAACGAGTAGATACACCAACCGTCAATTTACTCGTTAGTGGGCTTGTCCATGCAGAAGAGCAAGGAACGTCTTTAGGACAAACACTTACAGTCCTTTCTCAGGAAATTTCTAAACAAAAACTTTTAGAAATTGAAGCAAAAGCCGCGCGCTTGCCTGTGCTTTTAACAATACCCCTCGCCTTATTTTGCTTACCAGCAATGTTAATGATCCTGATGGGGCCTGTTATTGGCAATGTTATGAACTCATCAATATTTAATTAAGCTTTGGCATAAGTTCACAATATTTTTTGCATTTGAACTTTGATTTTCTCGAACAGATGCAAAACGTGTTCATCTTTTAAAGGTGTTTTTTCGGTCACATAAAGTTCACGCTCTTTATCGCGGATTGCTATAATTTTTGCAATCGTATCAACGAGCTCTGGATGTTCATGAAAAATGGGAATTATATCTTCCCGACGGATCTCTATAATAAAAAGATCTGTTTTTGCGACTACCGTGCTATTTCTTGGCTCATTGAGATACAATCCTCTTTCTCCAAAAAAATCAAAACTGCCAAGGACAGCAACCATATTTTGATCCTGAGAGTTTTGAGTATGATCGGCAAGCGCCTTTAAATCCGAGGATTTTTCTTCTAGTTGTAATTGGATATTTACGGCTCCTTCAGCAATTAGATATAATGAATTACTAGATTCTCCTTGTTGAAGAATAATTGACTCTTCGGTATATTGCTTAAAGTTACCAATTTTAGCAATTTTGGAAATGATCGTCTCTTCCGAATTTTGAAATAATTTATTTAATCGAATGTAGTCGTAAAGAGTTAGTGTTTGATCCTCTTTTAAATCACTATTTCCTTCATTTTTGATATATTCTATGACAGTCGTCGATGTTTCTATATGATGTGTTACCATGGCTTTTGACACAGCATCTAAAACTTTATGCCGCACACTTCGCCACACACTGCGATCAGGTATCATATATTTAATAACGTAAGTGACACTTCCACTTTCTATTTGATAAGCAAACACCTGAGCTTGGTGATTATATATGCATGAAAGCTCCATTGTCGCTGCTTCTAAAATACGCTTTACACGTGCAATAGGAATCGCGCCATCAAGTGTCAGAGATATCTCTTCCTTTAAATAAGAATGGGGTTGACTAAGATTATTGACTTCTTCACTAATCATCATGCTGTTTGGCACATGAACGATGGTTTGATCATGGGTAAGGAGAGATGTTTGTCGCCAGCTAATATGTTCCACTTTACCTTCTATACCGTTGCTTAACTTTAGCCAATCACCAATTTTATAAGGCACATCAATATCAATAACAAGAGATCCAAAAATGTCTTGAATAACGCCTTGCAGTGAAATCGCCAACGCAGCGGTAATTAATCCTCCTGCCGCCGCAACACTAAAGATAGATTCTTGAAAAATATAAACAATAGTAACAAAAATACCAATGATTATAATAACAAAATCAGTCATATCTATGATAAGATGCGGAACTGCTTTCCCTTTTTTTTCTTCATAAAGTGGCCAGATAATTTTCCTGAAAACATGTAAAGTCGTCCATGTAGCTAACATAATAATAAAGGTTTGTGTGAATTGCTCGAGATAATAATATGTACCCTTATTAGTAACGCTAATCACATCAGCAATTAAAACGAGAAATGCTAAAAATATAAGCCACAGAACAAAGGGTAAAATTTTATGTTTCATCTGCATAACTTCAACAAAGTAAATTATCTTCAATAGTACAAAAGAAAAATTAAAATTACGTTAATAAATGACTATATTCTGATAACTTAATTATATGCGCAATTGATATAAAGTGTATGATTCGTAGAGATAGTTTCATTTTAGATTTATTTTTAATAAGTAATCATCTTTGATTTTTAATGTTATTCTTTTTTATGAATAAAACAATGACTAGAATGGTCATTTACTAGCCCTACTGCTTGCATATACGCATAATAGTAGTTCCCACAAAATTCATTCCACGCTTTTTTAAATCTTTTGATAAAGCATCAGATTCAGAAGTTTTAGCAGGTGTATCTTTTGACGTTTGAAGATAATTTATTATAGGTTTTCCTTCAACAAACGCCCAAACATAAGCATTAAATGTGCCATATTCTTCTTGTATTTTTAAAAAAATCCGAGCATTTCTTCGGGTTGAATATATTTTTAGACGGTTGCGGATAATATCACTATTAACCATAAGACTTTCTAGATAAGAATCCGACATTGCTGCTACCTTGATCGGATCAAATGATTCGAAAGCTTTTCGATATCCTTCACGCCTTTTAAGAATTGTGTACCAACTTAGCCCTGCTTGCGCTCCTTCAAGAATTAATATTTCAAAATGCTTATTGTCATCATAGAGGGGGACTCCCCATTCGTTGTCATGATACGCAACATAGTCTGCTTTATCTAAGGGAACCCATTCACAACGTTTTTTTAACATTTTATACTTCGCTTTTATCTAAATACCCCTTAATCGCTTATAGTTCTCTAATAAAAAGACGGTATTTTTAATGGTGCAAAAACACTTAAATTAATAGAGGGGAGCGACATTAATTCACATGGTATTTATCTTAAGCAATTATTATCTTTTTTACGTTGAGTAATCAAGTTTTCGTCCGTCGAAGTCGAACCATCTTATATGTCTATTCAAATTCAAGATCATTTAACTGCTTATGAAATATCTAAAGATACTGCATTTGTGATTAAAGATTCTTCATTCATTTCTCCTTCCCCTGCTCTTGCTTATTCTATGGTTTTCTTTATGCCTCCTCAAGACATTGTCATTATAGATACATCTTATACGCCAAATAACATGGAAGCAGTCTTAAAATGGATTGATGAAAAATTTGGAAAAGACAAAAAAATTACAGTCATTAATACTCATCATCATGTTGATCGTTTAGGGGGAAACAAGGTATTAATAGATCGTAATATTGATGTTTATGCTAGCAAATTGATAGATGAATTACTGGATAAAAAAGAAGATAAAGTCATTACGGGCTTTAAAGAAATTTTTCTCAATACCTCCCAAAGCCAGTATTTACAATTTACGCCACCCAATAAATCTATTACTCTCACGCAAAATGTACCTTATGCTTTTAAGATAGATACAAACCCAGAAGCTATCTATCTTTTGTTCCCAGAGCATGCTCACAGTGAAGACAAGATTGTCGTGTTAATTTCTGATCTAAAAATCTTATTTGGTGGATGTATGATTTTTTGTTTGGAGCGAAAAAACTTAGGTTATTTAAATGAAGGAAATATGACTCAATGGAAAGAATCGTATAAGAATCTTATATCCTTTATCAAAAATTTTCCTTCCATAGAGTATGTTATTCCAGGCCATCCTTTGCCAGAATACATTGATTTTTCTTCAAAAATGCTTGAATATACAAATATACTCATTGATGAAGAATTGGCAAGAGATAAAAACCTCATTCAATAGTCAACCCTTATAGGCTATGAATGATAGTCGGTAATCCCTCTACACACAAAGAGGAATGGTGTGAATCATACATTAATCGGCTTATCAAAAGCCGCAAGAGCTGCTTCTTTTAATGCTTCTGAAAAAGTTGGATGCGCATGGCATGTACGCGCAATATCTTCAGCACAAGCATGAAATTCCATAGCTAAAGTAGCTTCTGCGATCATATTACCAGCTTGTTCCCCAATAATGTGAACACCCAAAATCTGATCTGTTACTTTATCAGTTAGAACTTTAACAAATCCTGTTGTTTCATGAACAGTTTTGGCACGTGAATTTGCCAGAAAAGGAAATTTACCAATACTATATTCAACTTGTGTTTCTTTAAGCTGTTCTTCTGTTAAACCCACAGTTGCTACTTCTGGGGATGTGAAAATAACGGCTGGAATCGCCTTATAGTTGACATGCCCTGCTTTACCAGCAAGCAATTCTGCTACAGCCACACCTTCTTCTTCAGCTTTGTGTGCCAGCATCGCCCCTGGAATAACATCCCCAATCGCGTAAACGCCCGGGCAACTGGTTTGATATGTGTGGTCAACAGTAATAAATCCGCGCGCATCCGTTTGGACTCCAATCTTATCTAGCCCTAAATCTTTGGTATACGGGCGACGCCCCGTTGCCAATAAAACAGTGTCACAAACAAGTGTTTCAGCTGTTTTAACACCAGTAGCAGCAGCAAGAGATACTTCCAACATTTTGCTTTTGGTCTCTACTTTTAAAACTTTTTGTTGTAATTTAAAGTCAATTCCTTGACTCACAAGAGCTTTATGTAATGCCGTTCCAACTTCATGATCCATCATTGGAACAATACGATCAAGAAACTCAACGACTGTTACTTTTGCCCCTAAACGTGCCCAAACCGATCCAAGTTCAAGCCCAATATATCCCCCACCAATCACAATTAGATGGGTAGGAATAGCAGCTAAGGCTAATGCACCTGTTGAAGAAACAATACGGGTTTCATCTACCTCAACACCTGGCAGGGAAGCAGGTTCTGATCCTGTGGCAATAATAACATTCTTTGCGCGGTAAACTTGATCTTCACCTGTTTGTGTTATCACTTTAATTGAATCAGCTGTTAAAAACTCAGCTGATCCTTGAATAAAAGTGATTCCATTTTTCTTGAATAAAAATGCAATACCTTTAGTTAAATCGCTCACAACTTTGTCTTTATTCGCAAGCATTTTAGGTAAATCAAGGCTAATTTTTTCAATCTGAATTCCCAATGATTCATACTGAGTTTTAGCCTCTGCATACTTATGTGAAGTGTTGAGTAGAGCTTTTGAGGGAATACAACCAATATTTAAACAAGTGCCACCAGGAAGCGGTTTTTTATCAATCACCACGACTTTTGATCCAAGTTGTGCCGCTTTAATAGCCGCTACATAACCACCAGGACCAGCTCCGATAACAATTAGGTCAAATATTATTTCTGTCATTATACTTTTCCTAGATTTTTTATATTTCGAATAACATGCGTTCAGGATTTTCAAGATTTTCTTTAATGCGAACCAAGAATGTCACGGCTTCACGCCCATCAATCAACCGATGATCATAGGATAAGGCAACATACATCATTGGCCTGATTTCAATTTTACCATCGATAACCACCGGGCGATCTTGTATTTTATGCATTCCCAAAATCCCACTTTGCGGGGGATTTAAAATTGGCGTAGACATCAAAGATCCAAAAACGCCACCATTGGAAATGGTAAACGTACCACCAGCCATATCTTCAAGACTTAATTTACCATCTTTTGCTTTGATACCCAATTCACCAATTTTTGCTTCAATTTCCGCAAAAGACATCGTATCAGCATCTCGCACAATCGGTACAACTAAACCCTGAGGTGCAGAAACAGCGACCCCAATATCATAATAATTTTTGTAAATAATTTCGTCTCCATCAATTTCTCCATTAACCGATGGAATTTCTTTTAACGCTTGAATTGCGGCTTTCACAAAAAAAGACATGAAGCCCAGGCGAACATTGTATTTCTTTTCAAATTTTTCTCTATACATTGCGCGACATGCATTAATGGCTGACATATCGACTTCATTAAACGTGGTCAAAATTGCCGCTGTATTTTGTGCATATTTCAGACGTTCTGAAATACGCTGACGCAAGCGCGTCATTCGTACTCGTTCTTCTTGTGTATTGCTTTGAACAGTCAATTTTGGGGTCACATCATTAGCCGAAACAGCTAAATGAGTAAGAACATCGGCTTTTGTCAATCGACTATCTTTACCTGTACCAGCAATTTCCGCAGGATTAATTTTTGTTTCGGTCACTAACCGACGTACAGCTGGCGATAAACTATCTATATCTGTTACAGGAGAAACAATCGTTGCAATAGAAGCCGGCGTAGATACTGTTTTAGTGGACATATTTTCCTTAGTCGTTGCTTGCCCACCTACTTCTACAACACCAAGAATTGAACCAATAGAAACGGTTGTGCCTAAGGCTTGCGTAATGGATTTCAAAACACCTCTGCCGGGTGCTGTTATTTCAAGTGTAACTTTGTCTGTTTCTAACTCAACAAGGACCTCGTCAGCAACAACAGCATCGCCTGGTTGTTTGGTCCAACGAGCAACAGTTGCCTCATTTACAGATTCGCCAAGAGGGGGAACTTTAACTTCACGATTTTCTGACATTGCTGGATCTCCAATTAGAACGCTAATATTTTATTTAATTTTTTTTCATCACGAACAAGTGCATCTTGCAATAACTGCATTTGCTCAGCTTCATGACGTTTACTATTACCCGTAGCCGGTGATGCAGCAGGGACACGTCCCGCATAATAGAACTGTGTTTGTTTAGAACCAATACGCCGTAAGATTTGGTCAAATCGGCGGTCTAAAAAGGTCCATGCGCCCATATTCATAGGTTCTTCTTGACACCAGAAAAATTCGCAGTTTGCATATGGTTTTAAACAGTCAACAAGTGGTTCTTCTGGAAAGGGATAGTATTGTTCTAAGCGAACTAGGACAATATCTTGCAATTCCAATGCTTCGCGTTCTTGTAGTAACTCATAATAAATCTTGCCACTGCAAATCACAACACGCTTAGCTGCAGATTGTTTTATGATTTTATCACCAAAAACAGGTGTAAAGGTTGTTCCCGTTTCCATCTCTGCAAAAGATGAAACTGCCAATTTATGCCGTAACAAAGACTTTGGCGCCATGACAATTAAAGGTTTTCGCGTTTCACCACATAATTGACGACGCAAAGCATGAAAATAATTGGCTGGTGTTGTACAATTCACCACTCGCATATTACTTTCGGCACACAGCTGTAAATATCTTTCCAATCGTGCAGATGAATGTTCTGGTCCTTGACCTTCAAATCCATGAGGTAACAACATCACCAAACCTGAAAGACGATTCCATTTGCATTCACCAGAAGCAATAAATTGATCAATAATGACTTGCGCGCCATTAGAAAAATCACCAAATTGCGCCTCCCATAACACCAACACTTCAGGATCTGCCAAGCTTACGCCATATTCAAACCCAAGAACAGAAGCTTCAGCAAGCGGACTATCAATAACTTCAAATCGACTTTGATGATCATTAAGATGATTCAAGGGGATATATTTAGTTTCAGTTTCTTGGTCAACCCAAACCGAATGTCGATGAGAAAATGTTCCACGGCTAACGTCTTGGCCACTCAAGCGAACCCTTCGCCCCTCAACCAACAAACTGCCAAATGCCAATGCTTCACCTGTCGCCCAATCAATATCTTGCCCAGAGTCAATCAGTTGTTTTTTTGTATTTATCAACCGCAAAAGTCGCTGATTAACAATAAGATTTTCTGGAATTGTGGCAAGAACGTTTCCAACTTCTTTTAACACAGCTTGGCTAACTCCTGTTTCAGGAGTCATATCTTGTAGTGGATTTTTATTATTAGGGGGTTGAATATGTTGCCAAACACCTTGCAGCCAATCAGAAGAAGAAATAATTTTTTTAGTTGTTTCTTCGTTTAGCCCTTCAAGTTCTTGACGCATTTCTCTTTCATAAGTACTGATGATGTTCTGTACAATTGACGGTTCTATTTTAGCTGATTGGATAAGATAATCTGCATAAATTTTCACAGTAGAAGGATGAGTTGCAATCGCTTTGTACATTAATGGTTGCGTAAAACTGGGTTCATCAATTTCGTTATGGCCATGACGACGATAACAAACAAGATCAATCACCACATCATGCGCAAATTGACGTTGAAAATCCACTGCTAGCCGAGTTATCCAAACAACAGCTTCTGGATCATCTGCATTCACATGAAAGACGGGGGCTTGAATAGCCTTTGCCATATCAGAACTATAGGGTGAAGAACGTGAATGAGGCGGGCTTGTAGTAAACCCTACCTGATTATTCGTAATCACATGAACTGTTCCACCGGTACGATACCCTTTAAGAGCTGAAAGTTCGAGAGTTTCGGCAACTAACCCCTGACCTGCAAAAGCAGCATCTCCATGAATCAATACCGACATAATACGGCGATGATTTTTATCACCGGCGGCTTCTTGCTCAGCTCGCACTTTTCCTAAAACCACAGGATTCACAGCTTCTAAATGAGAAGGGTTAGGCATTAGGGAAAGTTTAATCTGTTTACCATTAACTTCGGATACAGATGAAAAGCCAAGATGATATTTAACATCTCCGCTTCCTTGAACAGATTTTGGATCAACATCACCGCCTTGAAATTGCGCAAAAATCTTATGAAAGGGTTTTTTCAAAACGTTTGCAAGAACACTTAAGCGTCCACGATGCGCCATACCAAAAACAATTTTTTCAACGCCTTGTTTACTGGCTCGTTCAATAAGGAAATTTAATGATGGAATAAGACTTTCGCCTCCTTCAAGCCCAAATCGCTTAGCACCTGGATATTTCACATGCAAAAATCTCTCAAATGAATCTGCAGCGACGAGGTTTTTTAAAATCTCAAGCTTATCAACGCCGTCAACGCGCGCAGTGCTAAGCGTATTTTCTACCCGCTCCTGAATCCAGCTTTTTTGATCTGGATGCTGGATATGCATGAATTCCACCCCCACATTGCCGCAATAAGTCTCTTTAACTTTTGCCATCACCTGTCGCAACGTCGGATTTTCTAATCCAAGAACCCCATCAAGGAACAATGGTTTATCTAAATCACTTTCAGTAAAGCCATAACTTTCTAGTTTAAGTTCAGCATGATCCCCGCACTTTTCTAACCTTAATGGATCTAATGTCGCATTTAAATGACCACGAACTCGGTACGCTCGAACCATTATCAATGCACGAATCGATAAACGAATATCTTCTTGAGAAGGGGTGCTTTGTAAACTTCTATCAGCAGCTGTTTTTTTTGTCCAAACAGGTGGTCGATCATCATCTGACACTAGATAATCTCGCTCTTCAGCCGTTAATGAGCCGAAGAATTTTTGCCAATCTGCCGCCACACTACTATGATCATTTAAATAGTTTTGGTACAAATCAATAACGAATGTGGTGTTTCCCCCATTCAAAAAGCTTTCTTGTAGAATTTGTTCTCGGCTCATTATTTTATACTCTTTTAAACATCGCGTTCATCGATTAATTGTTGGGATGGTTTATCAAGCGGTGGCTTTCGCCCCATATCTGGAATACCTTCTCGGGAAATCAGCAAACCCCAAACATTTTTTGTTAAAAGAATTGCTGAATCTTTGGAAATGTAACCTTTATTATAGAGAATTCTAAAGACGTCCCCTACTTTTACTTCGGATTCAAAGCTTAGCCCACGCTCTTTACGCAACCATAAAATAATGTCACGTGCCCAAAATTTGTAGGTATAGTTAGGTTCTGTTTTCCCAGACTTAAAATTCTTCCATACTCGCAAAGCATCTTCATGAATATCAGGATAGTGTTTTTTCTGATAAGCTAAAGCAGCCTCAACATCTTTTACCGTAATTGTTTTATCGGCTAATGGCTGACTTTCTTTTATCAGTGTTGATTCAAAAGTCAGTGGTACCCTTGCTTGAACAGGTATTTTCCCCATCAACATTAGAATCACAACTACTCTCCACATGATCATTAATGCGCTGCCCTTTTGCCTGAAGAATCACCCTTCATTGCCTTAAGCATTGTTTGCCCTAAAACAGCTGGAGATTCAGCCACATTCACACCCACGGCTCGTAAAGCATCCATTTTTTCGACCGCTGAGGCACCTGCACCTGAAATAATAGCACCTGCATGCCCCATCCGTCGCCCTGTAGGTGCTGTTGCGCCAGCAATAAAAGCAACTACGGGTTTATAACGTCCCTTGGTATATTGATGTTTGATGTATTCAGCCGCGCGCTGTTCATCATCACCCCCAATTTCCCCAATAAATAAAATGCCTTCAGTGGCTGAATCTTCCCAAAATAAGTCTAGCACATCTGTAAAGTTCATACCGCGCACAGGATCTCCCCCAATACCCACACAAGTGGTTTGACCAAGTCCTGTTGCTGTTGTTTGTGCAACAGCCTCATAAGTCAATGTACCAGAGCGTGAGACAATACCAATTTTCCCAGGTTTATGAATAAACCCCGGCATAATCCCAATTTTACATTCATCTGGTGTGATAATGCCAGGGCAATTAGGTCCAATCAGTCGAATCGAACTGCCACGAAGAGCACGCTTAACTTGAATCATATCGTGAACGGGGATTCCTTCCGTGATGCAGACAATCAATTTTACACCTGCATCAGCAGCTTCAAAAATGGCATCCGCTGCATAAAGAGCAGGTACGTAAATAACCGAGGCGGTCGCCCCTGTTTTATGAACCGCATCGCCAACGGTATTAAAAACAGGAAGATCTAAATGCGTTGTACCTCCTTTACCTGGTGTTACGCCTCCCACCAGTTTTGTCCCATAAGCCAAAGCTTGTTCCGAATGAAAAGTGCCGTGTTTACCAGTAAATCCTTGGCAAATAACTTTTGTTTGATGATTAACGAGAATCGACATTATGCAGCCTCCTTTACAGCTTTAACAACACTGGCTGCAGCTTTAGATAAATCATCTTCAGCAATTATTTTCAAGTTAGAATCTTTTAGGATTTTCTTTCCTAACTCGCCATTTGTTCCTTGTAGTCGAACAACCATAGGCACAGAAAGCTGAACTTCTTTAGCTGCCGCAACAATGCCCTCAGCGATAATATCGCAGCGCATAATGCCCCCAAAAATATTAATCAAAATGGCCTGAACATTTTGATCAGCCAAAATTAGTTTAAAGGCTGTTGCAACTTTTTCTTTGGTTGCCCCACCACCGACATCTAAAAAGTTTGCTGGTTCTCCACCGTGCAACTTTATGATATCCATAGTGGCCATCGCCAACCCGGCGCCATTTACCATACACCCAATACTACCATCAAGCTTGACATAGCTCAATTCATGTTCATGGGCTTGCGTTTCTGTTGGGTCTTCTTCATCCGTATCACGTAAAGCTTCAAGCTGTGGATGGCGTATTAAAGCATTGTCATCAAACGTCACCTTTGCATCAAGAGCAATTAGATGACCTTGCTTCGTCAATACCAATGGATTTATTTCCACTAAGTCACAATCAAGTTTAATAAATGCTGTATAAAGATTACCTAACATCGTGATCATTTCACGCAGAGCCACACCTTCAAGACCTAACGCAAAGGCTGCTTTGCGCCCATGAAATTGTTGAAAACCAGAAACGGGATCAATCGAAAATGTCAAAAGCTTTTCTGGCGTTTTTGCCGCCACTTCTTCAATATCCATTCCACCTGCTTTTGAAACCATCACAGATACTGATTCTGTCTGACGATTCACAATCATGCTCAAGTAAAATTCTTTATCAATTTCGCACCCCTGTTCTACATAAACTTTGCGCACCAATTGGCCTTTTAATCCTGTTTGATGAGTAATCAACGTTTTGCCCAAAATCTTATCTGCCGCTGTTTTGACTTCGTCGAGAGAACGTGCAAGGATTACACCGCCGGCTTTGCCGCGACCTCCTGCATGAATTTGCGCTTTCACAACCCAAATCATCCCCCCTATTTCTTGGGCAGCTTTAACGGCATCACTAGCTGAAAAAGCAACTTTTCCCTTAGAAACGGGAATATCGTACTCTTTTAGAATTTGTTTGGCTTGATATTCATGAATATTCATTATTATTAACCTTTTAGCTAGCTTGACTAAGGATTTTTTGGATGTCAGCAATAAGGGAACGCACCCCAATGACGGATTGCGTAAAAGCCTCTTTTTCGCTTTCTGTCAAATCAAGCTCAATGATTTTTTCAACACCCTTTGCACCGATAACGACAGGCACACCCACATAAAGTTCAGAGACATCGTATTCACCTGATACCCACGCAGCACATGGCAGAATACGTTTTTGATCCAGAAGATAAGATTCTGCCATTGCAATTGCTGATGCAGCTGGCGCATAAAAAGCAGATCCCGTTTTAAGTAAGTTGACGATTTCACCACCGCCATTACGGGTGCGATCAATAATCGCGTTGACTTTTTCTTGGGCAATAGCGCCCTTGGCGATTAAATCGGTCAAGGGAATCCCTGCCACTGTTGTATATCGTGGTAACGGTACCATTGCATCGCCATGTCCCCCTAAGACAAAAGCTTGAATATCACCAACAGAGACTTTCAATTCTTCCGCCAAAAAATGACGATAACGACCACTGTCTAATATACCCGCCATTCCTACCACTTGATTATGTGGCAATCCACATTCATCTTGCATCACCCAAACCATCACATCCAAAGGGTTGGTGACCACAATGACAAAAGCATTCGGACAATACCGTTTAATATTACCACCCACGCTACGCATCACGCCTGCATTGATTGAAAGCAAATCATCGCGGCTCATGCCTGGTTTACGAGGAATTCCAGCGGTGACAATGACAACATCTGCATTTTTTAAAAGCGCGAAATCATTCCCCCCTGTAATATGAACATCTAAACCATCGACTGCAGCAGCTTGAGATAAATCAAGCGCTTTTCCTTGAGGAATTCCTTCTGCCACATCAACCAACACAACATCACCAAGCTGCCTTAGGGCAATAAGATGCGCCAACGTTCCCCCAATATTACCACTACCTACAAGGGCGATTTTACGACGTGCCATGACATTTCTCCTGTTCATTAAGTTGTATAAATAGTTGGATCTGGTTGTGAAAAAACTTGATTTAGAAATTGTCCTCCAAGAGAAATCCCCTCAAGATTAATACTATGTCCAAGCCCAGGACACGTATGTGTCTTAACAGACAGACCTAACTGTTGAAGTTGTTGACTGCTTTGAGCCATTAATGGATAGGGAACAACCATATCCGCCGTTCCATGAACAAGCATGATTTCTGTTTTGGGAAGAAATGACGATTTTGAAGTAGGTGGATAAAACACACCTGAATAGCCGATAATCGCAGCTAAGCCAGGCAAGAAAAACATCATCTCTAAGGCCATCATTGTTCCTTGTGAAAAACCGACTAAGGCAAGATCTGATGATTTTAAATGACGAGTCCTTAATAAATATTCAAGATAATTTTTTAAAAAGGGGGTCGCTTTATCCAACCCTTGCCGCATATTAAAGGGGCTAAAATCTTGAATGCCAAACCATTGATAGCCAAGTGGCACAGATTCGCAGCGTTCTACCGCATTTGGGGCATGAAACTCAACATCGGGCAGAGACTCCCCCCACATCTGAGCTAAATCAATAAGATTTTCACCATTTGCACCATACCCATGTAATAAAATCACTAATTTTTTGGGAGAAGAGCCTGACTTAGTTTTTCTTTGAGAGCCAGATAACACAATATACACTCAATTCATAAATTTTTACGATAGTTTTTTTACTTTACTCCTTTCTTTACAAGCCTTCAAGATGCTAACAGTAGGGAAAGAGAAAATAATATGGCTGGCGTAAAAGGATATTCTTTTTCTCCATAATATTTGCACCAAAATAAAGATGTGACTACGCCAAAAACACCACAAAAAATTAGAAACAACGGAATTTCTTCAACATGAATCCAAGCAAAACAACAAGGAATTAATAAACAATGCAAAACAACAAGGAATTAATAAACAATCAGCAAAACCCAGCATTTTTTTATAAACCAGGTAACGCAATATAACAAAGCTGCCACTCACCAAAATTGCCATCGTTTGCCAATCAGAGTGCGTCATTCCCCCATAAATTACTGAAAGACATCCAAACAATAACAGCAAATAAAGAGGAACAGCTTTGTATCGCCAATCATATATAATAATTACACATCCATTAAGAATGGCACTGCACAATATTCCTTGTAACAAGTCCATCTGATCAACCAAACTCATCCACCTCAATGGTTTCAATTAATAACGAAGAGGAATTTACAGGTAATTTCTCAACTCTTTCTTTCTTAAAACTTAAGCTGGTCACTTGAGGGTAAGACTCACTTACATTTGTAGATCCCCTTGGAATGGGTATAGGTAAACTTGAACCAAGGCGAATATTTAATTTGGGTAACTCAGGCTGTTCCAAAATACTTCTTTCGACCTCCCTCTCTACACTCAGTGATAACAAGCCAATACCTGCATTATTTTCTTTTTTTTCTTTACTTAATTCAGGATTGATATCAAAAACGACTGAACACAAAGTGATCGGCGTAAAAAGTATAGTTGACCCAAAGATTTCGGGTAATCTCTCTCTGTAATAACTAAGATCACGACCAGTTTTACCATAAATTAATACGCTTTCAGGCTGGTTTAAAAACTCAAGAGTTTGAAGAACCTTATCATACACTCTCAGCACATCTTTAGCCATTGCATTGTCTTTTTTGGCTTTTTTCTGCAACCAACTCATCATTATAAAATTTTCTCTATATTCAGGCTAAGGATAGCAATAGATGTTTTATTATAAATAACGTGCGCATTTGCAGTTAACATTCGGTGTCCTACACCTTTTTTAGTCTTTATTTCTTGATTACCTTTTATTCTTTCAATTTTTTCAATAGCTTGTTGAGCAAGAATCTGTAAATCCTCTTTTTGCTCATTAAAAAGATATCCATTAAAAAGATATTCATTCAATGAAACATTATTTTCTGCTAGCGGTTCTAATAAGTTTATTGAACTAAGAACAGCTTGTTGTTTTTGGGGAGGATCAAGATCGACCTCAAAAATACCGTCTCCCGCTTGCCCTTGAGTTATAAGCCTTCCACCAAACAGCAAAAAGAAATAAAACAACCCTAATAGCGTTATATATCTACATTTGAAATACATTTAACCTCCTTATATTGAAATATAATTTCTATTTACTTCAAAAATAAATTAAATTATAATTAAATTAAATAAAAAAATCATTTTTTCGATACAATACTTATTAAGAGGTATGTATTTTATGTTTGATGATCGATGCTAATTCATTACCTAAATATTGGGCTAGGCGGCGCACTTGGTGCTGTAACGCGTGTTTTACTAGCCAATGCACTTCCTTCAACTATCTTTCGGTATATTCCTTTACAAATTCTCGCTATTAATGTTCTTGGGTGTTTAACAATGGGTCTTTTAACCGGGTTGATGACATTTTACTGGCAACCTAGCATTAATTTTAGATCTTTTCTCACTACAGGTTTTTTAGGCGGCTTTACAACGTTTTCAGCTTTTGCTCTTGACTTTGGGCTACTTATTGAGCGTGGGCTCACTTTTTATGCGTTGTTATATGTCATTTTAAGTATTGTCTTAAGCCTTAGTTGCTTTTTTCTTGGCCTTAAAGCTATTGCAATTTGCTCTTAAATTCTTTACAAACAAGACAATGCATGGGGGAAAAAGCAGTTAAATCTATGTCTCATTGGTCAACAATAAAAACTCAATACGATATCTTTTTTGTCGATTTAGTGGGCGTGATTTATGATGGCATTACGGCTTTTCCACAGGCTATTCAAGCATTAAATCAACTAGAGCCTCACCAAAAGCTCATTTTTATTTCTAACAATCCCCGTCCTAGTGATCTTTCTGTACAAAAGCTTAAAACATTCGGTTTTACTCACGACTTCACAATTGTTACATCTGGCGACTATGCACGCGCGCAGCTATCCCTTGATCAAGAGGCCATTTATTATCATTGGGGTGCAGAACGAAACACGGACATTCTGGATGGCATTTCACTAAAACTAACAGACGACATTAATCGGGCAGATAAGGTTTTGCTAACGGCATTTATGGAAGAAAACGATGACCCAACAAAATTTGATTCATTGATTGATCAAATTATCAGCAACCATTTGCCAGTGTTTTGTGCGAATCCTGATCGTTATGCCTTTAATGGGTCTGAGCTTCGTAAATGTGCAGGGTATTTTGCGGATAAACTACTACACCGAGGTGGTGACGTTACCTTTTGGGGCAAACCCAATATTACCTTATATGAATTTGTCGAACAATCACTTCCCCATCTTAAAAAATCTAGATGTTTGATGATTGGCGATACTCTTGAAACAGATATTATTGGTGCAGCACAATTTGAAATTGACTCCTTGCTTGTCCTCTCGGGCGTCAGTGAAGCCTGGCGTCAATCCCAATCGTTAACATTAGAACAGCTAACTGAAGAAATTAAGCCCACTTATATATGTCAACACCTGGGCGATTAGCATCAATAGACTATTGATAAGGGTCTCTTGAATGCTTTGCTCTTATTCAACAGACCTTAGAAGCTGTTTGGAAAGTAAGAATTGTGATAAAACAAGGGATATAATCTATAAAGCAGAAACCCAATTTACGTAAAAATGCCTTATCCAAGTGATTTAAAAGAAAAAGAATGGTTGCTTATCAAGCAGTATTTTGAGCAAAAAAATATAATTGGTCGACCATTAAAGCATAACCGTCGTGACATAATAAATGCCATATTTTATATAACTAAATCAGGATGCCAATGGCGAATGATGCCTCAATATTATCCACCTTGGCAACCAATATATGACTATTTTAAAAAATGGTGTGTGAGTGGAACATGGGAAGCAGTATTGGACATACTAGATAAAAAAGATCGACTTAGGCAGGGAAGACAAGCTACCCCAAGTTACAGCATATTATTACTGATATAAAAGGTCGATTATTGCATGTAAAAGTTCACGCAGCCAATATTCATGACCCAAAAGCCGGATGTGAGGTGTTTGAGCGTGTGAAAGAAAAATTCTCTGATTTGAAAGGGTTTTCTGCAGACGCAAGTTACAGGGGAACATCAGTTAAGCATGTACAAAAAAAGATGAGATTAAGGATTGAAATATCAAAGAAGATTAAGGATAGGTGGTCAGTTTTAGCCAAACGATGGATTGTGGAAAGAACATTTGCGTGGATTAATAATTTTAGAAGAATGGCTAAGGATTTTGAAATTCTAACTTGCTCAGCTGAAAATTTTATTCGCATTTCTATGATTAAAATTATGCTGGACAAATTGTGTTAGATACTTTCTAAACAGCTTCTTAGACAAATTAGCAAGAGTAAGGACCTAATTAATAGGACAATTCAACAAATAAATGATAAACAAAAAGTTGGTCTAGCTGATTTAAAGTTAACGATTCAAGACTAAATCACTAATATCATCAGAAAAGTCAACCTGCGTTTTCTTTGCAGGTTGACTCTGACTCAGTTCCCTAAGTCGCTTGCTGGAACTGCCTGATGATAAACCCAAGCAATCCAAAATCAGGACGAGTACTACCACGTAAACTTGTCAGCAATGACTGCACTTGAATAAGCTTGGCTTGATTATTATCAATCCACCCAGTAGGGTCATTACTTTTTGCCCCAACTAAGGCTTGTTTTAATAAAGCAATAGTTGCCATTCCCAAATCATTTAAAAGACTTAGCTGCGCGCTTCGTTGCCATTCGGTTTCAATATTCAGTTGATAAACCATGGATTCTAGCCAATCAATACCAAATGTAGATTTGATGTTAAAGTAAACTTTGGCCGTAGAAAGTGCTTCATCTTTACTGGGTTCAGCAGAAGCAATTTCCAAAATCGATGGTAAATACAAAATCAAAGCTAATTGCTGAGCCGTTATATTATCAACACCTTGCGATTCTAGTTCTTCGATACGTGCTTGCCTTTCTTCCAACTGAGTAGGCGATAAAAACATTGGTAAATGCTGAATGAGTTGGTCAATAACTTGTGCATCAGGCACAACACAGTCTTGGCCTAATAAATGCAAAACGGCAATCCGTAACACTTGGGCGATTTGTTGATACGCGTTAATCTGAACGCTGGTAATCATTTTATTGTCAAGCGCATCTATGCTTGCCCACATTTCATCCAATTTCAGCAATTGAGTGGCAATAAAAAATGCCTCAACGACTTGGTGAATCTGCAGACCATTAGCACGGCAAATTTCATGAATAAACGTTGGGCCAACACGATTAATTAATTCATTAGCAATGACTGTTGAAATAATTTCTCGCCGCAATGGATGAGCAAATATAGCCTCGACATAATTTTCTTGAATATAAGTTGGAAAATAAGCCAATAATAGTCTTTTAAATAACGGTTTATCAAGAACATCTGCTTGTAATAATCGATTATAGAGATGGATTTTTGAATACGCTAATAACACTGCTAGTTCGGGTCTGGTCAATCCTTGATTTTTGGCAAGGCGACGTTCAATTTGCTCGTCATCTGGCAAAAATTCAATAGTACGATCAAGGTTTTCTTCGGCCTCTAAGTTTTTAATTAAACTCTGATAGGTATTTAACCCGGAAATATCAACCATTTGTAAAATAGATAAAATTAAAGTTTGACGGTAATTATCTTGCAACACCAGCTGCGCAACTTCATCAGTCATCTGCCGCAAGATTTGATCACGCTGCAGTCGTTCAATTTTCTCTGGCATCGCGTTGAAAAGAACTTTGATATTGACTTCATGATCAGAACAATCCACCCCTGCAGAATTATCAATCGCGTCGGTATTAATCCGCCCCCCATTTAACGCATACTCGATTCGTGCTAACTGTGTCATCCCCAGGTTTGCACCCTCGCCAATAACTTTAGCACCCACCGTTTTTGCATTAACGCGTACATGAAGGTTCGCCATATCGCCAACTTCAAGATTAGATTCAGGTGTTGCTTTAATAAAAGTACCAATGCCGCCAAACCACAACAAATCAACTTCAAAACGAAGCAATATTTTAATGAACTCTTCTGGCGCATAATGACTTTGTGAAAGATTAAAAGTTTGTTGAGCTTCCGGACTCAGCATGATCATTTTCTCGTCTCTGGAATAAACACCGCCCCCTTTAGAAATTAGGTCAAGATTATAGTCAGCCCAAGAAGAACGTAGCACTTCAAACAAACGAGCTCTTTCTGCAAAGGCAACTGCTTCATCAGGGTTGGGGTCAATAAAAATGTGACGATGATCAAAGGCAGCTAATAGTCTAATCTTTTGAGAACGCAGCATTCCATTGCCAAACACATCGCCCGACATATCTCCAATCCCAATGACAGTAAAGGGTTGTGTTTGAATATCATGTCCTATTTCCCGGAAATGACGCATTACGGATTCCCAGGCACCACGTGAAGTAATTGCCATTTTTTTATGATCATAACCAGCTGATCCTCCAGAGGCAAACGCATCATCCAGCCAAAACCCATACTCTTGAGAAATTGCATTGGCAATATCAGAAAACGTAGCGGTGCCTTTATCAGCAGCAACCACTAAATAAGGATCATCCTGATCATAACGTATCACTTGAGAAGGAGGGACAACATTACCGTTCACTAGATTATCGGTGATATCTAAAAGTCCACAAATCATGATTTGATAGCAACGAATGACTTCTTGTTGTAAGTCACTACGATTGGAAAGTTGAGGTTGGCGCTTGACAATAAAACCACCTTTTGATCCCAAAGGCACAATAACCGAGTTTTTGACCATTTGAGCCTTCATCAACCCTAAAACTTCTGTGCGATAATCTTCATAGCGATCTGACCAACGCAAACCTCCACGAGCCACTTTCCCACCACGCAAATGAATCGCCTCTACCCGCGAAGAATAAACATAAATCTCATAAAGCGGTCGTGGTTGCGGCAAATCTTCCAAAGCAGTACACGAAAATTTAAACGATATATACTCTTTCGCCTGACCATTAACGTCCAGCTGATAATAATTTGTGCGAACTGTCGCCTGTAAAGCATTCAGCAACCGACGAAAAATTTTATCATGATCTAAGCGTGTTACATCTTGTAACCGATTCAAAAAATCATTCGCAACATCTTCAATTTCTCTAAGATTTTCACGATTAATTTGAAATTTGCTTTCAAAATATTCAACCAGCAACGCACTTAAAAGTGGATACGATGCAAGAGTTGATTCAATATAGCCTTGAGAATATGGCACCTTGATCTGTAATAAATATTTGCCATAAGCCCGCAGCAATGAAACTTGGCGCACCGTTAAGCCAGACGTTAAAATAAGTTGGTTAAACCCATCATTTTCTGTCGTCTCCATCCATATTTCTTGGAAAGCTAAACTTAAGAAAATCTGATTTTGATACCAGTTGATAGTTGGATCCAATTGAATTTCGAAATCATGAATATGAAAACTGGTTTCCATTTTTTGAATTCGATATGTTGTTTCGGATAAAACTTTAATGCCAAAATTACTTAAAATAGGTAACAGTACAGCCAATGAAAGAGGCGCTCCTACATGATAAATCTTTACCTTAAGCTGGTCTGATCCTGCTTCATAAAGATTTAGATCAACTGCTCGAGTTGATGATAGTGACTCTAAAATCACAGCATCTGAAAAAGCTTCTTCAACCATAAAACGATCTTGATAAGAAGAAGAAAACCCTTGACGATATAAAGAAATATTTTGTGATGCCGTTTCTTCAATGGATTCTTGATCTACGTGCCGATCGAAACGATCTATCCAACTCATAGATGCTTCTGATAATTCATATTCAAGTTGCTTAACATCCACTTTCACATGTTGAGGTTTTACAAAATTCAACACAAAAATAATGCGTGCATATGGCAAATCGCCCACTTGTGCAACACTGGATGCCATATCACCTTTCAGATGCTCACACACAATTTGGCCAAGTCGATCCTTTAGGCTAAATGAATAACGTTCACGTGGTAAGTAGACCATAACAGTTAGGTACCGGCCGTATAAATCGTGACGAATAAAAACAGCAACATCACCAGGATGCTCTTGTAATTCTAAAACGCGATGGCAAATATGGGTTAATTGTTCTTGATCATGGTAAAACATTTCATCGCGAGGAATACTGTCAATAATAGAAATGAGAATTTTTCCATCATACCAGGTAGGATCGACATTAAACTGATCAAAAATATTTTGAGCCTTCTTTTTAAGCCACGGAATCTCAAAGGCAGAAAGATTAAACAATTCTTTTTTAAATATGCCAATAAACTGATAAACCCCTTGAATTTTCCCGTCTTCTGACCAGTCTAATATTTCCACTGAATCCACTCGCGAATGACGATGAATAGGCGACCGATGGCTAGTTTTTAAGACAGAAACGAGCGGGAACAACGTACTGGGGGTAGATTTTGCATCAGGAACAATCTTAGCTCGCGCAATAGCTGGAACCAAATCATCAGCCGAGGCAATAAGTGCATCTCGATACAAACCAGTAACCTCAGTAACACCACCTTCTTCTAAACAGAAAAAAGCGTTATTTGTTTCCGACATTTTAAGTTTAAAATAACGCCCTCCCAAAAACAAAAAGTACTTAGTTTGTAGCCAATCTAAAAATTCTTTCGTGTCCTTACTATCATCAGGACACCACTTAGAAACATCTGAACGATTTAAATGAGATTCAATATCTCTAAGATTTTCTTGTAAAATAATTTGATCATCAACAACCCAACAAAGCTGTTGCAGCATTCGTTTTAAATCAGTTTCAAATTGTTGCAGTTCAGCATCAGAAAATTTATGTTTTGCCATCATAAAGACAACTGACTCAAACTGTGCGTTACTACTTTGCTGTGTTGCTTGTTGATAATCGTGCTGAATATGCTGCAAATTCCCCTTCTCATCGCGCTGCGTACTTACAACCGGATGCAATAAGATTTGGGGTTTTATATTCCATCGCGTTAAAAAAGATTGCAAACTATCAATAATGTAAGGTCTGTTGACATTGATTAAAGTCAAAAACAAGCGTGGTGTTTTATGAAGTGAAACATATTCGCTACGAAGAGAAACAATTGGATTATTAATTAATGGTTGTTGAAGGCTAGACCAAGTCGTCGTAATGATTTTTTCCAAATCTTCATTCGTCAACTTAGTTAGAAGAGTTAAGGGCAACCGGTCAAATAGTATCCGACAAAATTGCGCAACTTTTTGCAAGTCAAGACCAGGGATCTGGATGGTGGCAGCCAACGCAAGGATAATTTGTTGTTTTTCTTCATTAAGCACCATCGATATCTCTCTTTTATACCTAACGTCATATATAGCATAATAAATCATACCATAGTGTTGATTTAGATTCTGCAACCAAAGTTAATAAGAATAATTTTGAGAGGTTTTTAAGCAAAAATCAAAGTCAATTTTCAATAGAATATAATGAAAGTCTAGGGCAGAGGCTTAGATATTATCATTTTAATTTATTTATTAACTATCTATTAAGAATAAAAAACCTCTTAATTCCAGAAAAAACGGTAGCCACTGTTAAACAGCCAGACGTGTCTTCACTATCAAACTTTGCGTGATAAGGTCTTTGAGTCAAACCATTGAATAGCGTGACAAATTCAAGCTCATGCGTTGCGATAATGGCCTTGAATACATCAGTCATAAATTGCAAGAATGAGCAAATTAAGATCGCCTTATATCCAACCAGGCAATCTTCAAATATCCACGTTGAGCGGTTTAATAGGACGGTGAGATATGATTGGCTTAACCAAGATATATTTGAGTCGATTGAAGAAATTCAGGAAAAAGCGATACATTGGCTCTGGCATTATAATAATAGACCTCTAAAGATAGCGGCTATTGAATATTGGAAAGGACTTCCTACATAAGGATAAGAACAAAAAGTGAACAGAAGAAGTTATTTATGAAAAAGAAATCTAAGATATTTTTTTGGGGGCTTCTGGCTCTGTCTTCATCTTTGACCCATGCAATGGACGAGGAACAGGACCTTCTTGGTCAGCCGGTGATACACGAGGCCCCCCCAGAACCAGTAATTGACTATACCAATCCTAACAATATTAGACCTAACGTGCTCAGCAAAAAACAAGTGTTCAACGAAATTACACGTTTGAAACAAGAGGATGAGCTCTTTAAAGCGAGCATTCCTTATACTTATGCCGTTTTGAGGTATCCTAATCTTATGATTGCAGACATGATAGAGTATCTGGAACTTATAAGAGGCGCTCCCCTCACATTTGATGGAAAAGAAGTAAAGATAGAAGAGTTTGGAGAGAGTATCGTTAAGTTTATCATTGATCTAAATGGGTATGCGCAGGAGCTAGGTTTTAGGGGGGAGAGAGCTAACGTCATTGTCAAGACTTCCAATGTTTTCTCATCGAATTTTGACAAATTACTCATCGCTGCCGAGGCTTTGGAAAGTTGCCATGAAATCCCCTATTATGATGCGGTTTTTTCGGCTGTAGCTAATCTTTTAACGGTTAAAGGGGGCGACCATCAAGCGACCCTACGTTCGATCATTAAGAGGGCCTACGATAAGTGGAAAACGCCAAACGAATCGGGAGACAAGGTATACTGCCCCTAGTTTGAAAAAAGGTTGAATTAAGAGAGTCTTTTTGTTGA
>DYSP01000041.1 GCA_020718185.1 Candidatus Odyssella sp.
CTTGAAGGCGATGTCAATCCTAGGCGTTATTTTTTCCATCTGTTGATCTCTTGTACCTTGATAAATTAATTAATAATATAGCATCTCCTCCTCTTTTTAGCCAGTCTCTTATCAATTCAAAAGGCTGGAACAGGGAATTCTCCTAAATAATAACGACAACTACAATAATTAAATGGGAAGTAATGTTGTCCTAAAACAGGCAGTACGTACACATTAGACCAAATAAAAAGTGATAACCTAACCTTTTCGAATAGATGTTTTTATTTTTATTGAAGGAGGTAGAAATTCCTCTAGTAAAGATAACAGTTTTTTAGATGGCTTTGCTTTAGGAATAAGTACACTAGGCGGAATTGTCCATATTTGATTTTCATCAGTAAAAACTTTAACTTTATTCTTGTGTATAGCCGTAATAAAACCAACTATTTTTTTATCGTCCTTTGCCGTAAAGCTTACAATATCCCCAATACGAATGAGCAGCAGCATTAATTTCTGCTTGAGCCTGGAGTTCTTTTACGCGTATTACAACTTGCTTATTTAGTTCTACAAGCTCTTCAATACTTAATTGTTCAATATTAATACTCATTATTAATTTTCCTTATTTTCATAGAACGTGACGTTGTTAGGATAAATTTTCTTCTATAGGTTGCCTATATGAAGCTAAAATTCGGGAAATCGTAGCCTCACTAACATTATAAAGGCGAGCCATTTGCGCTCCGGATTTTCTATTTGATGACACGTTATCTAGAATGTCTAATCGTTGATCATTAGTAAGTTTAGGCTTGCGTCCCCCAACTCTACCTTCTTTTCGAGCGGCATCTAATCCTGCTCGTGTGCGTTCTCTAATCATTTCTCGTTCAAATTCTGCAAAAGAACCTACCATTTGCATCATCATTCGACCAGCTGGAGTGGTGGTATCAATAGACTCTGTAATTGACTTAAATCCTGCCCCAACATTATTAATATGTTCCATGATAACCAATAAATCTTTGAGAGACCTCGAAAGACGATCTAATTTCCATACTACGACAACATCTCCTTCACGAAGCTGATCAATCATTTTATGAAGTACAGATCTATTCCAACGTCCACCCGACCCTACTTCTTCAAAGATTTTTTTCACTTGAGCCGCTTTTAAAGCTTGTAGTTGTAAAAGAGAGTTTTGATCTTCTCCTTTTGAAATACGGCTATATCCAAAAATCATATTTTATCCTTTTGCAAACGCTCGTTTATGCAATCTTTTTACAGTTATGACATTTCCAAGCATTTTTCCTTGCACAAACTACTTACATTATTAAATGTAAAGGTAAGGCGTTTTTGAAAGAATTAAAAGAGAAATATTAACCTCACACATCCCAATTGCAAAGATTATATCGTCCGCTGATTATCGCGTTGTAACTGTTGCTGCTGCTGTAAGTATCGCTGCTCAATAAATTGAAGACGCTGTTGTTCCTTTTGCGTTTCAAGAGTTATTTTTTCAGAAAGATGGTTCGGCTCATAATCTTTAATAGGATCCTTTACAATTTCCTTAATCAGAAGCGTTTTAGCAGCTTTCATGATAGTTTCATTATTTAAATCATTTTTCCCGCTTTTAATATCTGCTAATACAGCAGCTTCCTTGACAATGTCTTGATGATGAGAATCAATATGAGATGCCTTATGATGAATAAACTCTTTTACTTGCGCATGATGATTAGGAAGCAAGTTTACTAAACGAATGGCTTCTTGTCCTAATGCAGACGTAAAAGAAGGATCTATTGTCGGGTTGGGAAGAGAAATATTAACTGCCGCTCTTGTCGCTGCTTTGTCCCAATTTTCACGAAAAGCCGTGGCAGATTCAATTCGCTGATAAGGCATCTGAATTCTTAAGGAATCTGTTTTTTCCATTTGGACAGCTTGCATCCAAGCATTCTTTTCTGCCTCTACACGATCCATTAATGAATTTGAAGACGTACGAGCATTCATTTCCCGAATGTTAAGTGCTTCGCTCGTTGCATAAACACATTGCTTCAATAAATGGAGATCTTCTTTATCTGTTAATGGCTTTCCAATGGATATAATCTCTTTAAGACCGCTGTAGGTTTTATGAACACGGTTAACAATATCTTCAGCTACATCATATTGAGGATTTTTATTGATAATATCCTTAATCATTTTAAATGAGGGGTCTTGGGTTTTTTCTAATGGAGATGAAACATTATCCGCCTCTATTTGAGGAAGATTCATATCTTTTCCACCAATAAGTGTACGAACCTTCTCAATACTTAAGTTTTCAGGTAGTTTATCGGCAAGATCCCATTTTAACGGTAAGCCTTTGGGAAGCTCAACTATTTTAACACCACACTTAACCCCTTGATCTTGACGTAATTGTTTGAGCGTATTGGTAATCTTCTCGGCCGCAATAAACCCCAGCACATCATGATCTGGCCAGATAGTTACATCTCTTCCAACTAATGGAGACCAGTCAGCTTTGTTAACAGACTCTACTCCGCCTGGCCAACTAAGAACTGCATGACTTGGCAGAAGTTTTTGTGCAGCATCGGCCGCCTTCTCACTTCCAACAATTAATACTGGTTTGTTCTCTATTAAGCGATCAAGACCGTAAAGAGGATGGTTATCCCCAAACCCTTTCCAGTGCCAATGCTGCTGTCCTTTCTCATTCTCATAATAATAAGTCAAGGTAGGGGGGATCTTGGAGCCGTCCTTATCTTCAAGATGAGCAGCATAGGCTAGAGTGTGTTCTTGTTGATCCTTATAGGTATAGATGGCTGTGACTTCTTTAGCCTTCGTCATATAAGACAGATAAGGGTTATCCGCAATATTAGGTTTGAGGGCATGGCTTGGCACTGGCAGAATAGGTGTCCAGGTCTTCTCTTTCTCCTGTGATAGAGGTTGCTGAGGTGAAAGACACGCTGCCACAACTTTTTCGACAGAATTGTTGTTTAAATTTTTAGCTGAACGCTTTTCTGGAATTTTATAAAATTCTTTATTTTTATGGAATGTATCCATTAAAAAATCTTTAGCTTCTTTTTTGAGTGATTGCCATAGGCCTTCTTGAGGATAAAGCTCTTCACGGGTGGCAAAACACAAGGATGACATTTTATCCGCGGAACGACTGATTTGATGAATAAAATGGCTCAGGCTCTTAGTTTCTTCATGATTAACGTAGATTTTGAGTGACTCTTTGTGACGAGTTAGAGCCACATAGCTCAGCTTATTGTTAACGCTGGAATCATGGAGGACATAAATATCCGGAATAGATTTACCTTGGGATTTATAAACTGTGGAGGCATAACCCAATTTTAGACCATGGTATTGATTGGGATCAAAGGTTACTGATTTCCCTTCATCTAGTTTAATAGTACAATTTTTTTCGTCAATTGCTTCAATCGTTCCAAAAGCACCGTTACTTAAGTTCAATTTTTTATCTGTTACAGTTAAACAAACTCGATCATTGACCGTAAATGTCTCTTTGCCTCTAGCAGTTTGACAGCTATAACCAATCTTGAAAATTTCACCTTTTAAAAGTCGAACCTCTCTAATGGCATGATTAAGAGTATCCACATCAATATTTTTATTTGCTAGAATTAGCTTATTATTGTGCCCTTGCTTTTGTTGCGGTGCAGTGTAATCTTCGACTAATTGTGTCAAAGAAGCTTCTTTAGTGTGCTGCCATTGAATCGATCCATATTCTTGCAATAAATCAGCTGCTTGTTTAGTGTGTCCTTCGGATAAAAGTTCACTCACCTGCTTGTGCCAGCCTGTTTGACGACGTACATCCGTCAATTCTTGACTGCCAAATTTTTCGACCAACTCCCGAAACATGCCTCCTCGTTCTACAGAAGAAAGCTGACGATCATCGCCAAACATCACTATCTTTATCTTGTTGTCTTTGGCAACATTTAAAAGCTCAACCAGGGCATTATTTCCGAGCATTGCTGCTTCATCGACGATCACAACCGTATCAGATTTTAAAGGTAAGCGATTATTCTTGTGTTTAAACAAAAAGCTGTGAACTGTCATTGCCTCTTGAAAGCCATCTTTGGCCATATCTGTGCTTACTTGATTGGTTGGTGCTAAACCAGTCACACGAATATTGTTAGCCTCATAGATTTCGCGTATCGCTTGCATTGTATAGGATTTGCCAGTTCCAGCTCGCCCTTCAATAATAGCAATGCCTTTAGATTGATCGGTTACATATTCAACAACTTGTTGCTGTTCTGAGTTTAATGAGCGATTTTGAGTGATTTGAACAATTGAGGAGGCTTTAACAATCTTACAACCTCTTTCATTTACGTCATGAGCAAAACGAACTCCTTTTTCTTCTTCTTGCCGAACATCATGAGTAGTCCAATAAGCAGTAATCTCTTTTGTTTCTTTATTATAAAGTTGGATAGTAGATTTACTTGTAAGAACTTGCTGTTTGACTGAATCAATATCTTCCTGATCAACATGTTTTATAAGGAAACGGTCTAAATCCTGTTCCGTAAAAATCGATTGCTTCTGAGTAAGTTTTTGTAAAATTTCCTGGGGTTTGCGAACGGATTCTTCATTAGCTTCACGCAACAAGTTTGCTCGTTCTAAAGCATCTCCCATATACTGACGCATCCGTACCGACCCGATGTGATTTTGTGCCACAATACCTGTCGGATCAACTCTCAGATCCAGTCCTTTTTCCTTAAAATAATCATTTTGAATTTGAGCATAAAGTTCACCGGGAGGAACTTCTTTTTGTATATATCCCTTTTTAATGGTGGGATCAGATTCCCTTGCTTTATTAGAATTAAAATCTAAACCATCCTTTGTAAAACCACGTGTTGTCGCTAACACATGCGCATGCCAATTCTTCTCACCATCATGGGGCGCGTGAATATCGATTTGAGCAGCCAGACCTTTTGAAACAAACAGCGCATTCGCATACCGTTTTGTTAATTCAATTCTATCTTCATGGGTAATTTCTTTATTGTCTGGCAGAGCAATAACAGATTCTTTAGCCACTTGACTATCTTTTCTTTTTTCTGCTTTTTCTGCGGCATTCCATAGAAGTTTTGAATCTTTAAATATTGATGAAGCTCCTTCAGGCAAAAGGATTTCATGGTAGGAAAGATCTTCTTTGCTTTTAAAATTAAAAAGCTGCCCTGTACGCTCACACCTAATCGCACTACGCTCATTATACGCAGCTTTATGACATGCATTTCCACCTGAGCTTCTGGAAACATATTGCACTCGTGCAAACTGAATAGCCATTTTAATAAAACTTAAGATATTATTTATATATAGCCTAATGAAAGTGCGCGTTGCTTGCAACGCATATTGCCTATGTTCTGAATCTAACGATGTCAGTCCCTAACGACTACCGTCGATTTTTTCCTTTTCTGTCACGAATAATTAATTCTATTTTGGAAAAATTATCTTAAAAACTTGTCAATAAAAATGGCAAATGATACCCTTATTCTAATAAGTGTAGGTCTCATGAGTGAGAGGTTGTGAGTTGAAAAATGGGTACAGAAAAACTAGCGTTAAAAAAATCATCGTTGGCTCAAAAAATGAATAAATTGAAAGAACAGGAAGCAAAAATCAAAGAACTGGAACGCAAATCCAGAAATCGAAAGATTTTTGAGCTTGGCGGTCTTGTTGAAAAAGCTCAACTTGATTCACTCAATACAAACCAACTCTATGGTGCTTTTTTAGAGATTGCTGATAAATCCAGAAATGCCGAGGCTTTAAAAAAGTGGGAATTAAATGGAGGTTCTGCTTTTAATTCTGACGCAAAAGAAAAGGGCGAAGCCGTTGTGGTTACGTTTCCTGAAAAACCCTCTTTAGAAATCAGAAAACAAATTCGCGAGTTTGGACTCAAATGGAATTCCTTTCGTGAAGAATGGCAAGGGCTTTGCAAGATAGATGACATTGCTGATTTTGTTAAAGTTCATAGAGGAAATCTTTTGCTTGTCAAGGAGCCGAAATACGATATTATTGCTAATCGATTTTAGAAATTGATTCACTCATTGCAATCTTTTCTGATAATGATTTAGTGGCAAAATTAATTATAAATAATTGAAGGCTGTTTCAATTCTTTTAAAGATTTAAGTGCTCTTATCTTTATGATACTTTTCCATAATTTTACCACTGATTGTTTCACTGGCCTCACGAAGTGGCTGTCCTACTAAATGGGCATAACGTGCAGTTGTTTGGGTTTGTTTATGCCCAAGTAAAGCACCAATAATTGGGAGAGAGAGACCTTTGCTTGCTGCGACAGAAGCAAAGGTATGCCTCAAATCATGTAAACGAACATCCATTAAGCCAATTTTTTGACGTATCCTCGCCCAAGGTTTTTGTAAATTAACCAGATGAGATTTTTCTTTTTCTCCGCAAATCACATAAGGATTATCTTGCTTCTTAGGGATTTGTTTTAATATTTCAATTGTTGTAGTAGATAAGTATACAAGTTTCTTGCCAGTTTTACTATCACTCAGGCGTAAGCATTGGTTATCGAAATCTACTTCATTCCACCTAAGTGTTAATATTTCATCGCGGCGGCATCCCGTCATAAGTAATAAGCGAATTGCATAAATTGCCCAAATATTTTGAGAATTTTTTTCTTCATTTTCCAAAGCACTCATCAAAAGTGCTATTTCCTGTTGATTTAAAAATCTTTCACGTTTTTTTTCTGTATATTTTTTAACATGCAAACAAGGATTGGAATGATTTGGGCGATATCCCCAGAGTTCTGCCAGATTCAATGCCTTTGATAAAACGCTGAGTACGCGATTAGCTGTAGTTTGCAGGTGCTGAAGTGAATGATGTAATTTTGCTATATCGCTTCTTTCTATGGAAGATACCTTTAACCCTCCTAAATAAGGAAGGATGTGTTGCTCCCACAATCGATTATCTTCTTTGCTGCTGGTTTCTTTTTTTCTAGGAGCATGCTCTTTCATATATTGCTCAGACAATTCACGTAGTGTGGGGTTCGAGCGCTGTTCTTGCTTTTCAGCAGATGGGTCTTTTCCTTGACTGATTTCTAAAAGCCATTGCTGCGCTACCCCTCTTGCTTGCTCACAAGTTATTATTCCATGATCTCCAATTTTAGGTCTACGTTGTCGTCGATCTCGAGTTCTATAGTAGAGAAAATAGCTTTTTTTCCCTGCGGGTGTTATTTTGCAGAAAAACCCACTGACTTCAGAATCCCATATAATTAGATCCTTATTTTGCGGTAGCGTTGACTCAACAATTTTTTTCGAAAGCTTAGGCATAACGTTTCTCCATATCTAGGTAGCATATAGGTAGCAAGATAACGAGAAACAAACAAGATAAATTAAATTAAGATAGATCTGAAAATGGCTCAAATAAAGGATAAATATACATTAAAAGATGTAAAAAGAATAAAATATACAATAAAACACAAGACTTTTAATCAGGGTGTCGAAGGTTCGAATCCTTCAGGGCCCACCACCCAAAATCCTTAAATTACAACATCTTAAAAGATCGTATGGAGAGTTTAATAATTTAAACAAAACATACGAGTCACCAATAAGTCACCAAGAGGATTAAAAAGCATGAGCCCGTTAGCACAAGTTATACAAATTCTTATTTCTGAAGCATGAAATTGAATCTTTAGAAAAGAGCGAAGCCTTTAAAACAAATAAATATGCCCCCAAGAAAACAAAGTTATCTCACAAAGAAATTATTAAGCAGTACTATGCGGCGCTAACCCTTGAAGAGAAAGAACAAAAAATATTACAAAAACAGATTACTACACTAATCCAAGAGAAAGCCGCTAACGATGGCATAGAACTTAAACTTGATACAATCCTTAAAAATATTCCCCCCAAAAAAATAGAATTAAACAGGGAAGATAATTTATTACAATATTGATTTTTCGAGCGTTTTCTCCCCATCACCACAATTTTTCATATGAGCTAAAAATTCTTTATATAGGATATCTTTTTGTTCATCGGGTAAGGCTTGCAAGATTTCCCCAAAGCAATTTAAAAGATAGGATGCTATGTCAAAGGTATTTAAACCAGAAGTAATAATGTTAACATTGTCCTGATCTTTGTTTGTAAGAAGAACTATATAATCGTCAAAGTCATCAATGGCTTTACCAATAAGTTCACCATTACTCATTTTTTGTCTCCTCTTTTAATAATCCCATTAACATATGAGCGTGCTCAATTAATTCTTTTTCATTCATCTTATCAATATCTTTAACACCGTTTTTTTCCCCATACTTTCTCGTACATCTTAACAAATTCACGGGTTTTAAATTCAACTCCTATCAGGTCTAAAAATTGCTTACATTCATATGAGTAATGTAACCTTCTTTTAAAGCACTATTGATCGCATCAATGTGCTTCATTGGATCCTTGGAATAAAAATCAGGAATAGTTTTTAGGTTCCTTCTTTTAAATGGGGCAAGACGCCCCTCCCAATATCGAGCATTATAATCATTGTCATACATCCCGACTTTTTCAATAATCGCTTCTGCCGCCGTCATGGCAAAATCATAAAAATCTTTAAATTGTGGATACTTGTTAACCCAATAGTAAAACGTCGAATAACCTATACCAACCGCCACACAATAAGAGGAAACTGTATTTCCTCGACCTATAATGTCCAAGACTTTCTCTGGATGAAAATTGTCATCGTAGATAAGAGCTTATCCTTGTTATCGTTATATCTTTCTCTATAAGCTTTTAATCCTTCTCTATAAGCTTTTAATCCTTCACCAATCCAAGGACTCTGCTCAAAGATATGTTGAAGAATAGATTTATTGTTAATTTTCAAAGCACCACCCTACATTAGGTTGTCTAATTAAGTGATTACTAGAATAGAAAAAAGTTGTCAACCATGGCTTATTATTCTTGAGTCACTTCAATAATCATCGTTCATCTCTATGTTCGGTTTTATGGCTATTGAGAAAAGCGGTTAATCGAGATCTATCTGATATCAATATCTCATTTAGGCTTTTATATTGTTGGAGTATAGGTCTCATAAAACAGAACTCTTTCGATCGATGAATCAGATTTTCAGAAAAAGGCGGTAGCACTGCATGAGTTGGTTGAGTGTCATTTTGAAAAACAACGATCATTTTCTTTTGATAATTCTGATATGGTGTTTCTCTGGGATTGTCTTTACAAAAACTTATTAAATCATCTTCTTTTTCACCTAAAGCAAAGATTGCCAAATTCCCTGTTTCCATGATGGATAAAGCATCTAACAAACAAGGGGTTATAAACACTGTATGTTCTCGTGACCTTAACGCATTGCTCATTCCAAAAATGCTTAAGCCCTCGCCATGAAACGTCAGATCGTTCAGATCAGGTAATAGATGATCATCGGTTAATCTGCAACTATATCTAAAGCAACATAAAATTAGTATAAAAATAATCAGGAATGTGTCATAAAT
>DYSP01000042.1 GCA_020718185.1 Candidatus Odyssella sp.
TTTCGATCAAAACTGCATCATAAAATGTGACATAATTATGTTGCTTTAGCTATAATACAGGGATCACCACATCCCCTTCGCTAACTCTTCGAATTTTCGTGATGACAGATTTCTTTGTTTTTATACATTTTCTACAATTCGTATATCAAACTCAGGTTATTTAGTTAATTATTAAGTTTTATTAATTAAAATAATAAGTATTGTTATTAAAGAGTTTTTAAAGACAGTGTTGAGAAAATTATTATTTATTTGTCTAATCCTCTTCTCATCTTTACCTTTAAAAGCTCAAGATCATCTAGAGCCAACACTAAAATCAGGATGGTTCCCGCTTGATCCTTATATGTATATGGATGGTGCGAATGAATTTGCAGTTTTAACTGGCTTCGATATTCGCATGATAGAAGCAGTATTATGCAATGCCGGCTATCAGCCAAAATTTTCACAAATATCCTGGGCGGAATTTTTGCAGGCCATTAAAAATGGTACGCGTCAAATAGGGCCTTTTGCCACAAAAACATCTGAACGTGAAGAGTGGGCTTATTTTTCAGAGCCATATAGATGGGAAGAAGATGTATTGTTTGTGAAGCAAGGTTCGCTGTTTACTTTTAAACAAGAAGACATTGCTGATATGTTGCAACAGATTAAAGCAACAAATTTTCGGCTTGGCGTCATGGATGGATTTGTCTATGCATCGCCGCTGATTAATGACTTTATTGCCCATCCTGAAAATGCTAAGTATATAGTCCGGACTAAATTTGAACCAGATAATCTTAAAAATTTACTTGATAGCAAAATCGATGGTTATTTAACCGATCGCATCGCCGGAGCAACGATTATTTGGCGTGCTCACAAATCCTCATTTGTCGAAGAGCGCAAGCTTGGCATTAAGGTGCCTATACACTTTATCCTAAGTAAGAAAAGCACTTCTCCCGAAATTTTGTATAATGTCAATGCTGCCATCGAAAAAATGAAATTGACAGGAGAACTTAATAAAATTACTCAAGATCATATTTTGCCTGTTATCCTGATGCAAACCGTTGATCGTGATTGGTTCTTTTGGATTGAATCATTGGCGATTATTTCATTTGTGATTGCAGGCATTATTATTGCTGACCAAGAAAATTTAACAATTATCGCTGCATTTGGCTTAGCCACTGTGCCATCATGTGGAGGGGGATTACTACGTGATTTGATGATTGGACGTGCACCTGGTGTATTAGTGACACCGCGTTATATATTAAAAATCGTTATTTTCTTTTTTTTGATTTTTATAATGATCAATATTTATGATTTTTTGAAAAATAAAATGCGATGGCGGTGGGTAAATCACTTGACACTCAGTAAAGATTTTTTAAGCACAATTTTATATTATGCCGATGCTATGGGGACGTCATCGTTTACCATCGTTGGCGTATTGATTGCTGTTTCTGGTAAAGCTGAACCCCTTTGGTTATGGGGGCCTTTATTTGCAGTATTGGTAGGAGTAGGGGGAAGCACGATGCGAAATGCATTGGCTGGCTATCGTCCCTTAGGAAATGAAATTATTTATACAGAAATTCCTTTTATATGTGGATTTGGTTTATCTGTCTATTTATTAAGCCATTTATCTGGCGCGATTGACCCTCATGTTATTTTTATTGCTGTTGTTTTAACTATGATTACCGGTTTTCTAATGCACGTTATTGCCCGTACGCTTAAAATTCCTCCTTTGCGGATGCGTTTTTTTAAAGAGTAAACTCAATGTATTTGTCCATTTTCAAGACGTAACGTGCGGTTGCTATATCCTGTCATATGGGTTGTATTGTGAGTAATCATTATTGTTGTACGTTTTTCATCGGTCACAATTCGGGTTGTTAGATCCATAATCATTTGTGCCATGGTAGGGTCAAGAGCCGCTGTGATTTCATCAAGAAGTAAAATTTTAGACTCTGTCATCAACGCCATAATCAGGCTTAAAGCTTGCCGTTGTCCACCCGATAAGTTACTCGTCAACTCATTCATTCGGTTTTCTAATCCCATATTGAGCAACGTTAATTTTTCCCGAAATAGATCTCGGCGCTGCTTATTTTTATGCAAGCTAAGGCCGCGGGTCTCTGTGCGTTTTAAGGCAAAGCTTAAGTTTTCTTCAATCGTCATATTACCAATGGTGGCAAGTCGTGGATCTTGTAAAACTTTAGCAATGTTTTTGACGCGTTTGGCTAGCGACCATGTCGTGATGTCTGTTTGATCTAAAATAATTTTTCCAGAATCAAGGGGCGTTGCACCTGAAATCACATTAAATAGCGTTGATTTTCCAGCACCATTGCCCCCGATCAAAATAACAAACTCGCCAGGATCGATAACAAGATTTAGATTCGTGAGTACTTGCCGTTCAAGTGTACTACCGCGGCCGACCGTCACATTTACATCTTTTAGCTTAAGCATGACGTGTTGCTCCTTTTACTTTTGGTAAGCTCATAATGCCTAAAATTGCAAGGCCAGTGAGCAGGTTTAAGTCTGATGTTTCAAGACCCAACCATTCACTGTGCAGCGCAAGAGCAATGAGTAACCGATAAATAATTGAGCCTGCAAAACAAGCAAATATACTTATGGGAAGAGAGCGAAATGGCAATAACTTTTCCCCAATCATTACCGCTGCAAGCCCGATGATAACTGTACCAATGCCAAGTGACACATCGCAAAAACTCTGATGCTGACAATAAAGACCCCCGCCTAACCCAATTAAGGCATTGCTTAAGGAAAGGCCAATAATGGTCATGCTACCAACAGAAACACCCATGATTTTAGCCAGTTTTTGATTGTAACCAATACTACGTAAGGCAAGACCAAAGTCTGTCATCAGCAGGTAACTGACAAGACTAGCAATCGCTACCATCAGTAAAATTAACACCATTAATGAACGTCCCCCTGAAAACAACGTAGGTTCACTCATCAAAGTAATATTAGGAATGCCACCCATGATTTTAAGGTTGATCGAATACAGCATAAAAGCAACCAGAATGCCGGCCAGGAGGTTAGTAACTCGAAATTTGATATGTAGGATACCTGTTGTAAAACCAGCAATACCGCCCGCACTTCCTGCCAATAGCAGGGCGATGATAGGCGAAAAACCTGCTTTTAAAGCAACCGCGGCTGTTGCGGCACCGCAAGTAAAACTTCCATCACAAGTGAGATCGGGAAAGTCAATAATACGGAAAGTGAGGAAAATCCCCACCGCCACAACGCCGTAAATTAACCCTATTTCAAGGCTGGTGAGAAATTCGGCACCACTCATGATGCTTTGCTTTCAATCACTTTAGTTGCTGATTGAATTAACTCTTGCGGAATGGTTATTCCTGCGCAAGCCGCTGCATCTTTGTTAAGGTAAAGATCTGTTTTATCAGGAAATTGTACGGGTTGCTCAGCAATGTTATTGCCATCTAAAAGTTTTGCGATAACAAAGCCTGTTTGTAGGCCTACATCTCGTTGATTAGGGCCTAAAGCGGCTGTTGCGCCTAATTCAACAGCATTTGTATCACTTACATATAAGGGGATTCTTGCCTCATTTGCTGCTTTAACAACGCTTGATAAACTGCTAAGCGCTGTGCTGTCGTTGCTAACAAAAATAGCATCGACATTTTGTGCTAATTTTGTCGCATTTTGGGCAACATCTGCCGTTTTGGTAATGGTTTGTTCAATCAGAGTAATGTTGAATTTGGGGCACAATTCCTCTAGTTTTTCTTTTAAAATGACGGAATTTGTTTCACCACGGTTATAAAGAAATCCTAAACGTTTAAGATTTGGTTGTAACTTTAAAAACAACGTCAATTGCGGGATTAATTCAACATAATTTGAAACACCAGTTGTATTATTACCCGGGTTTTGAAGTGTTTTTACGAGATCTGATTTTAAAGGATCAGTCACGGAACTAAAAACCAATTTTATATTGCCTGCAGCTGCTGCTTTGGCAAATGTTTGTGCTGTGAGAGTGCCAACAGCAACAACGACGTCTGGATTTTGATTGACATATTTAGAGGCAATTTGTTGAGCAAGACGTGGATCTGCCTGGGCGGATTCAATACGAATCTCAAGGTTTTTACCTTCTTCGTATCCTTTTTGTTTGAGGCCATCAATAATCCCTTGAGTTGTGGCGTTAAGAGCAGGGTGGTCAACAATTTTACTGATATATACTTTTTTAGGGGTAATGGATGTGGCAAAACATGAAGTGGGTTGACTAAAGAGTATACACAGTGGGATTGTCAGAAGTTGTGCGAGTTTCATTTTTCTTTATCCTATTTAATATCAATCGGTACCCATGATAGGGTTCATCCTTTAAAAAGCGAGCCACACGCCCGATGGTGGTGAGGCTTGCTTTAGTCAGGTTATGGATGGCACGGTAGGATAAGTTTCCAGCCTCTAGATGCTGGCAAACACGCCACCGTTCCTTTAAGGCTGTTATTTCTTGAGGAGTGCATAGGTCTTTTAGAAAGTAATGTACTTCTTCGGCCGTTTCCAACAACAATAACGCCTCAGCCAACTCAATTGGCTTATGATGATGGTCGTCTTCCATGTTGTCCTTTCGTAGTTCTGTAATACCTAAGTAGTACAGTAGAGCAAAAAGAGATCTGATGTCAATAAGAAAATGAAGGATGTTTTACTTTAAAATTTAATCTTAGCTTGAGTTCGATATAAGAATTGCAGAAAATGTATAAAAACGAAGAAATCGGTCATCACGAGGCTCTGAAGCGTTAGCGAAGGAGACGTGGTGATCCATGTATTGATCGCCACACTGCACTTTGTTTCGTTCGCGATGACGCGGATTTTCTGATCTTTCATGACTTCGTAGGTCGAATTCACGTTAATTTTATATTGAAAAACTATTGATGAATCATTATTTAACTATAAATTGAACATTTTTTAAGATTATCTTTATGTTATTAAAATTAGAAAATACGTTGATGCACAAGCTTAGAGCTGTGAAACAATTCATGATGGTGAGTGTTATTGGCGCTTCGCTCATCTTTCCTTTAAAGGCAATGGATATTGATGAAGCTCAAGCGAATTCGCTAGCTAAGCGCACGCTTAGCCTTGCACAATTTCCCAACGACATTATGCCTTTTATCTTATCACCTCTCTCGGGCGATGCTCTTTGTGCATTATGGGCGACGGGTGACAAAACAATGCATTATCACCTAAAGACTAAGGCTCAGGTTTTTGAGATTGATTTTTCTGATAGAGCGAAATCTAATTGTTTCAATGCTCCTGGGTCTTTTCCTTGTAATCTTAGTGATCAATTTCCCCATCTTACGATACTTAAATTATCCAATATCACAAATAATAAGAGACACTATTTAGAAAGAATAACTTTACCTTTAACGCTTAGAGTATTGGATATAACAAATTGTCATTTATCAAGATTGCCTAATACTCTTTCTCAACTTTCTAATCTTACAGCTTTGAAAATGTGTGGTAATACTATTGAAGGAATAGATTTATTAACACAACTCGAGACATTAGAGTGCACGCTGGGAAATTCTGAGTATGATATAAATACTGATACAGATACTGCTTATGATATAAATATATTTACAAGAATCCCGCAATTAAGAGACCTTTCTTTAGAGCTTGACCCGCGTGCCAGAGTCGTTATCCCTTCTACAATACTCAATCTTAACGTGTATATGTGGGCTGCAACCGTACTATTTGAAGAAGAAAAGTATGTGCTAGAAACACTCATTTTACGCGGGAATCCTGATGATGTGCTTGAAGATGATATTATAAATAAGAATATTAAGCTTTCTTACTTGAAGTCCTTAAGTGTGAGTAATATGTATACTTTTGGAACCCTTCAATTCATACCTAATTTTGCACCTTCGCTGGTTGAATTAAGCATTATTCCATGTGAAGATGCTCCGGATATTGGTCAAATGTTCCAAGTCATTTCATCTCTTACACAACTTGAAAAATTGTCTTTAGTAGGAAATTGGATCAGCAAATGTTCTAATAATAATCCGGCACATTTTACCAACATGACACGTTCGTTACCAAATTTTACAGATCTCTCTTTGAATCATAAAATGTTACCTAAATCTATTTTAACTGGGCAAATATTTCAAACATTAAAAAATTTATCGCGTCTTGAGAATCTAACATTGTATGATTTTAGTTCTATTACTTATTCTGACATGATGATGTTGCCTAATGTGAAAAGTTTGAAGTTATTGGGAACCAAATTTAATAATATGCAGCAATTTCCTGTGAGGTACTTTGCTTTATTACCTTCTAGCCTAACATCATTTCAAATAGATAGAGATTATTTTGCGGAACTAGAGAGTATTCATTGGGGTCTGCTGGAGCCTCTTCCATGTCCAGGTTTGAAATGGGTGTATGTAGGTGATCAGTACTTTCCAACGACACCAGCTTCGTCGCGTGATAAGAAACGCCCGAGTAAAGAATCTGAATATGAAGATTATAATCCTGGTGCAAAAAGACACAAGGGCAGTTAAGAAAAAAGCCAGTAAGTAACAATCTTTTAAGGTGTAGCAAGCTTAAGTCCAATAATACCTATCAGAATTAGGCCAATACATATCAACCGCGCTGGGCTACATACTTCTTGAAACAAGATGATGCCCAGAATGGCGGTGCCGACAATGCCGATACCTGTCCAAATTGCATAGGCTGTGCCCATGGGTAACGAGCGAAGCGCAAGGCCGAGCAGCGCTATACTGGCAATCATGCAAGTAATGGTGCCAACCGTGGGCCACAGACGCGTAAATCCGTGTGTGTATTTTAGTCCTATAGCCCAGCCAATTTCAAATAAACCAGCAACGATGAGATTAAACCAGGCCATGGGAACTCCATTTTCACATTATTTTGAAACTATCAGACAATGCTTCATATTTTAAATGAATGCTAGCTTATTATTTAATCGCTATCAATTTTTATTAATTTGCAGTTTATCAATAGATTATTAGTAAATTTGGTTCATAATTGAGTTGTCAGAATTGTATTGTTAAGCTTTTGGTATTTAGTCGTGGCAAAAGTTATTTAAAGGCACTTCTTAATGAAAATTTGGGGCATTCAGTCGGGTGTAAGCGAACTTGATGAGCAAATACAAAGTCTGGGGAAAGAATTTGGTGGTTCGTTTGACTTTAAATCCGCTGCCTTAAAGCCAGTATGGCAACATATGGTCTCTATTTTTGGCTATACGCATGCGTCATTTTTTGAATATGGTGCTGAAGAATTAGTGTCGCCGTGGCCGGATATTGTGATCAATGTCCATCCATCAACAACAGCTATTGCTTTGATTATCAAGAAACGTAGCCAAAACAAAAGCTTTTTGATTAACTTACATAAATTGGATGTTTCGTCACGCAATTTTGATCTGGTCATTGCGCCAGAACACGAAAAGGTAGATGGAAATAATGTGATAACGACAGTTGGTTATTTAACTGATATTAAAGCAGAAAAACTAATCAAAAAAAATTATGCGTATACGTTTAGTCATTTGTCAACACCGCAAATTTTCATTTTGGGGGGGACAAAAACACAACCATTTATTTTTGACGAAGATGAATTATCAAAAATCGCAAAGGATTTTTGTATGCTACAGCAAACCTGTGGGGGCTCTCTTGTTATTGCGCAAACAATTGATCCCGATCATCGTCTTGTAACCGCAATTGAACAGACCAGTGGTGTTGCCCCACTGATTCATAATCAAGATCATTCGTTGAAAGGCGCCCTTGCTTGGGCAGATATTATTGTTTGTTTAGGGGACGATTTTTCAGCGATTTCAAAAGCTTGTTCCAGTGGGAAAACGGTCTTGCATTATCAAATTAACCGTACTTCTCCCACTGGTTTTGTCGAATTTTATCAAAAGTTACGTTCTATGAACATGATTGCCACTCTTCACGATGGCCTTCAACAGGCAACTTATAGCCCGCTGCGGGAAGCAGAGCGTGTAGCCAGCCATATTTGCCAACTACTCCACCAGAAACATAAAGTCAATGTACTGCTTTAATAAAGAATTTGTCTTTTTTTATCAACGATGTTTGTGGCTTGGTATGTAGTTTTATTGATTCAATTTCTTCTTTTAATTTTAATTTTTGCTTTTTCATTCTATGAACAAACACATCATCAGTGCTTGTCAGCTCAACTTGATGAATTTGACGATCTAATTTAGAATGCCGATCTAAAAGTTGCTTTAAATGCGATTCAACGGCCATGCTATATTCTCCTTCATAAATGTTAATCAGAGATGTAAAGCCAAAGCGAACATCTACTAAGATAGTATAATTTATTTGCGGGTCAATTGATAGACACCCAAGGACGTGAATTAATTTTCAAAGTTCCCGTGATGTTGAAAAATTGGCTGTCAAAACATTTGAACATTTAAATGACTTTCCCCAGCCATTTATTTATATAATTTATGTAAAATCTACCTTCTTGATCATCTTTTTTTTCATTATTTTTATCATCAAGTACTGCTTTTTTCATCAATGAATTTTTTAGATTATCTAAATTTAATTTATTCATTTTTTCTTCAGGAACAAAACAATATAATCCAATAAGTGAAATAACAACTGATATAAGTAAAAACAAACAGAGAATATTAAAATTAGTAATTTTTTCGCAAATTAAGGCCGTTACTAAATACATGAGTGAATGTGAAATAGCCCAAATAAGCAACAGGTGAGTATATCTTCCGAATATGGGGAAGCTTTTGTTAATAATCGGTGAGGCAGGTGTTAACCCTTGCCCAAGGCAAATAACCAATACTTGGATAATAAAAACAATTAAAGGACTTTTAAAACCATCTAAAGTGAGCATTAAAATAGGGATAATGCATAAAAGAGCAAAAAGTTTGAATTTAATAATCTGAAAAGGATGATATTTTAAACCAAGGAACCCATAACAAATTTCTGCGCACATTGTGATAAATAAAACAAGAGTTGTTTGTGCCATAATTTGATTTGTGGG
>DYSP01000043.1 GCA_020718185.1 Candidatus Odyssella sp.
AAAGAGAAAGCAAGAAGTAATTTGTTCTGTTTTTGGCTTTTTCAGGGTCGACTAATTACACCGGGAATGTATAATATCTGACCCTAATTATTTTTATTTAATTAGGGTCAGATATTAATTAATTATTAAGCTTCTTAGCGATATACTTTCATTACTAAACCATTAAGATAGGATAAAAATTGGCTCGAAAAGTAAGACTTTTTTTTGAAAACACTGCACAGCACATCGTGTTACGTGGTGTCAATCAAGAAAGTGTCTTTATGGACCATGATGATTATACCTATGGCTTAGATGTTTTAAAAGAGTTAAGTGTTAACCTCCTTGCGCATGTCCATGCCTATGTGTTGATGCCAAACCACCTCCATTTATTATGCACATCGTTTGAAAAAGACGCCATTTCAAGGTTTATGCAAGGATTTGGCATCAAATATGTAGCGTATTATAATCGAAAGTATGGACGAAGCGGTACTTTATGGGAGGGCCGATACAAAAGTTCTTTGGTTGAAAACCGATTTGTTTTGCCTTTGATGTATTATATAGAATCGCATCCTTACCGAACGGGGCTTATCTCCGACATAATCCCTTACATGTACAGCAGTTTTACTCACAATGCATCTGCTCATACTGATGGTATTGTTACACCCCATTCTATGTATACACTGTTAGCTTCTAGCGATGAGGAGAGAGCTCGTGTATACGCATCTTTTTATAAGCAAGGTCTCTCTGAGGCACTGATACAATTTTTTAGACAACACATCGTGAAACAAACCATTACAGGAACACAAGAGTTTTATCAAGAATTGGCTCAAAAAATAGGACTCAATCTTAACGTTAATAAAGTGGGAAGACCCATCAAAAAAAGTACATTTCAAAGGAGTAACGCCATGTATCAAAATTTAGTAGTATTAGACAGAGAAAAACATAAAAATCTTAAAATTAGCCCTATGGCAAATTTAAATTTTGCAAAAAGCTTAACATCAACCCCTCTTTTAGCCAATGAAGTAGCTCTTGTGGCGAAAGATTTCCCAGTTGTTTTTACAGGAAGTGAAAAACCCTCTTTGGTAGCATTGACATCGCTAGGTGGCACTAATTTGGCGATTAATTCAGAGGGCAAATATATCGTCTCTTATGTGCCTGCATTTTTACGCAGTTACCCTTTTGCATTAGGTAAAAACCAAGAAAACCCTGAACAGCAACTTATTTTAATAGATGAAGGTTCTGAACTGGTCAGCCAAACCAAAGGCAAGCAACTTTTTACAAAAAAAAGCGAACAGTCTGAATCACTGAGTAATGCCATTACCTTTTTGCAAAATTTTGAAGTTGAACGTCAAAAAACAGAATTAATTGTCAGCACTATAGCGCAAAGTGGTATTTTAGAAGATCGTGAAATTACGGTGGGTGAAGGCGAGAGCAAAAAGATCTTAATCAATGGTTTTAAGATTATTAATCGTGAAAAACTCAATGCTCTCGGGGATGACGTACTTGCTGATTGGGTGAGACGTGGAATTATTGGTTTTATCGATGCCCATAGTAGCTCACTGAATCATATTAAAACGCTGTTTAATCTTGCGAGTACAAAACAGTAAACCTAAAGGAAAACGATGCGTTCAAATCGTATGAAAACAAAGCCTAACGTGAGTGAACTCAAACAAACGATTATGCGGGCAAAAAAGTCCTTTATTTTTGTTGGATTGTTCAGTTTTTTTATCAATCTTTTACAGCTTACCTCACCTCTTTATATGTTGCAATTGTATGATCGTGTTATGGTTAGTCGCAGTGAAAGCACTTTGTGGCTTTTAACGCTTCTAGTCATTGTTCTTTTCGCAACCATGGCACTTTTAGAGATGGTTCGCTCTCGTGTGCTGGTGCGCGTTGGCAATAAAATTGACAATCTTTTGAGTGATAGAATTTTTGAGTCTATCTTTAAACTTGCCAACAAGATGCCCGGAAAAGCGTCATCCATGCCTCTCAATGACTTGACACAAATCAGACAATTTATGACAGGCAATGGGCTTTTTGCTTTTTTTGATACTCCTTGGATGCCTATTTATATTTTTGTCCTCTTTTTGTTTCATCCCTACTTTGGTTATTTTGCTATTTTTTCAGGGATTGTCCTTGGAATTTTTGCTGTTTTAAATGAAAACACGACCAAAGAGAAACTCGCAGAAGCCAATAAACTTAACCGAGATTCGACTGTTTTTGTGGATTCTAGTTTACGCAATGCTGAAGTGATTCATGCGATGGGTATGCAGAACAATCTCAAGAAAATTTGGCAAAAAAAGTATTTTGGATTTTTAAATGCGCAAATGATTGCAAGCGATAATGCAGGCTTTTGGGCCAATATTTCAAAATCGTGCCGTGTATTGTTTCAATCGTTAATTTTAGGTCTTGGTGGCTATCTTGCGATTAAAGCAGAGCTCAGTCCTGGTATGATGATTGCAGGGTCTATCATTATGGGACGCGCCTTAGCACCACTGGATTTGATGATAGCCAGTTGGAAAGGCTTTAGCAACGCACGTAGTTCCTATGAGAGGCTGAACGGTCTTTTAGCAGAATTTCCCGAAGATGAGAAGCCAATGGAACTCCCAGCACCCAAAGGTGAGTTGTTACTAGAGAGTGTTGTGGTCGTTCCTCCAAATGCAAAGCAGCCTTCACTCAAAGGGATTAGTTTACACATCAATAAAGGTGACGTTGTAGGCGTTATAGGGCCTAGTGCTGCGGGCAAGTCTAGTTTGGCGCGTGCGATGCTCGGTCTTTGGCCATTAGCCTCTGGAAAAGTCAGGCTTGATGTTGCAGACATTTCACAATGGGATAAAGAAAAACTCGGACAGCATATTGGGTATCTTCCACAAGATATTGAACTTTTTGAAGGAACGATTAGCGAAAATATCTGCCGTTTTGCAGAAGTTGATCCCATCAAAGTGGTTGAAGCTGCTCAAATTTCGGGTGTTCATGAAATGATATTACGCCTTCCTGAAGGCTATGATACGCTTATCGGTCAAGGTGGGGCAACGCTTTCGGGTGGACAAAGACAACGCATAGGATTGGCGCGAGCCTTGTACGGCAATCCTGTTTTAATTGTTTTGGATGAACCTAACTCCAATCTTGATGATGTGGGTGAAGCCGCATTGGTCGAAGCCATTAAAATTCTCAAAACAAAAGAGATAACCGTTATTTTGATAACGCATCGTCCGGCTATTTTGCAAGTCACCAATAAATTAGCACTTATGCAGCAAGGATTATTACAGATGTATGGAAATACGGCAGAAGTACTCCAAAAATTACAGCAACAAGCAAACTCACAAAGTGCGCCAAAGCCTCAACCTTCTAACGTGCCACAACCTCAAGTGGTCTCACTGAGTAAACCTTCAGGAGAGTTATCATGAGAAAAGAGTTTTCAAAACCTGATGCAAACGACAAGGGCATTATCCGTTTTGGTGTTGGCGTTATCGTGGCCGTATTTGTGGTACTTGGAGGTTGGATGGCTTTTGCACCTCTAGCAAGTGCAGCTGTTTCTATAGGCATGGTTTCTGCTGATCTTAATAAAAAAACCATACAGCATCTTGAAGGTGGTATAGTCGAAGAGATCCTCGTTAAAAATGGTGATTTTGTCAAAGAAGGGCAAATATTGGTCAAATTTCAAAACACCAATGCGTCTGCACAACTGGATATCTTAAAAAATCAATATATGGAAATGGTAGCACTTGAGTCTAGACTTGAGTCCCAAATCGCAGAATCAAGCGAGCTTGTCTTGTCAGATTCGGTAAAGCAACTTGAGCAAAATAAAGCGCTTGAAACCATTATCGCTACACAAAAACAAATTTTTGATTTGAAGCAAAAAATGATTAAAAATGATGAGCTTATTACGGAACAACGTGTTGCTCAGCTGATGAATTATAAAGATGGGATTAACTCCTTAGTGAGCAGTAAAGCCAGTCGGCTTAAATCCATCGAAGAAGAGATCGGAGAGTGGAAAATCCTTTTTGCCGAACAATTGGTTGATAAGTTGAAATTACGTGAATTAACACGTGAGAAGACCATGATTGAAGGGGATATCGCCAACTCTAAAGCAGAGATAGCAAAAGCGTCTGAGCAGATCAGTGAGCTAAAGTCACAACTTCTTGCTCGTAAAAAAGATGTTCAAGATAAGATTTTCTCAGAATTAGTGAGTGTCAAAAATGAACTCTCCGGAGTAAAATCAAAATTAGTGGCAGCGCAAGATACAACACAACGATTGGTTGTAAAAGCCCCAATTGCAGGTTATGTGGTCGGTATGGAAATGCATACCGTTAGCGGTGTGGTTGCTGCTGGAAAACCTATATTGGATATCGTTCCTGAAAATTCTAAGCTGATTATTGTTACACGAGTTGAAACAAAAGATATCGATAAAGTGCATACTGGACTTTTAGCAGATATTCGCTTTTCTGCATTTGATACGAGAAATACCAATGTCATTGAAGGCAGTGTTGTACACGTTTCAGCCGATGCCCTTGTGGATCAAAAATCAGGAATGCCCTATTATGAAGCAAAAATAGAGCTTACCCCTAAGGGATATGAACAAATCAAGGGATACAATTTTAATTTAGTCGCAGGTATGCCCGCAGAAGTGATGATAAAAATTGAAAACAGAACAGTGCTTGATTATATCGTTAAACCTCTGTCTGATATGATTAGTAGAAGTTTTAATGAAGAATAAAAAAGTTGCCATTGTCCATGATTGGCTTTGTGTCAATGGTGGTGCTGAAATTGTTTTGAAATATCTTTTAGAGATGTTTCCACAAGCAGACCTCTACACCATGATAGACACACTTAGTCATGAAAAACGTGAGTGGATAGGGCAACACAAGGTTTACACATCGTGTTTGCAAAAAAGCACGTGGGTGAGAGAACACTATACCTATTTTATACCCTTTATGCCGTATTTGGTGGAACAATTTGATCTTGAAGCTTATGATGTGATTATATCAAGTTCTCATGCCGTTGCGAAAGGAGTGATTGTACATCCGCATCAAACACATATTAGCTATATCTATTCGCCTATGCGCTATGCATGGGATTTGATGTATGAGCACGAGAGAGCTGGTATTTTTGGAAAAGGCATTGTGAAATTTGTTATGAAACGATGGCTTCATAAAATGCGCATTTGGGATGTAATCTCTGCACAAAGAGTGGACATCATGCTGGCAACATCACACTTTATACAAAAGCGCATTAAAAAATGTTGGGGCCGCGAGTCTTTCGTTGTGCATCCTCCTGTTGAGTTTGATGCGTGTATTTTTGAGGCACATAAAGAAACCTATTATGTGACGCTTTCACGATTGGTGCATTATAAGCGAGTAGATTTGATTGTAGAAGCCTTTAATCAAATGCCAGAAAAAAAATTAATCGTTATTGGAGAGGGAACATCCTTTGATGCTCTTCGCAAAATCGCCAAAGAAAATATCATTTTTACTGGGTATCTTCCAAAAAACGAGGCTATGGCATGTATGAGTAAGGCGAAAGCCTTTGTGTTTATGGCAAAAGAAGATTTTGGTATAGCGCCTTTAGAGGCATCAGCGTGTGGCACTCCTGTGATCGCCTATGGGCAAGGAGGTGCTTGTGAAACGGTTATTAATGGAAAAACAGGCTTATATGTTGAAGAGCAAAGCAGTGAATCTTTGATACATGCCATTGGTGTGTTTGAAACTCAAAGCATTGATCCTATGGAGTGTGTGCGACACGCTAGAACATTTTCTGTAGAAAATTTTAAGAAAAAATTTTTACATTATTTAGAGAAAAAGGACGTATGATGGCAAGGCAGATGTTAATGTGGCTTGGAGTTTGTTTAACGCTACATGCCCAAAGTTCCATAATTAGTTTGAGTGACGCGTACAATAAAGCACTGTTTTATGAGGCCAAGTTGCGCTCCGTAGCCTACCAAGTTGATGCTAAAATAGAAGATGTTAAAATAACAGAATCTCAATTATACCCCCAACTGTACGCATCGGTTGATCATTCCAATCGTGAATATAAAGATAATTTTTATAAAAAATATACAAAAGAAGCGTATTACTCAAGTTCGTTAACTGCGTCTCAAGTGCTTTACCACCCCGAAATCGTTGCACAAGTCGAAAGTGCTGAATTAAAAGTTGACTCTGCAAAAGTGTATTTATCTAAACAGCAGCAAGAACTTGCCTATAAGGTTACTGATGCGTATATTTCGATACTAAAGTACCAAAACAGTGTTTCCGTAGCACGCTCGTATGTTAAAACCAATGAAATTAAACATCAACAAATTGCTGAAAAATTCGATCTTCATTTGTCCAATAAAATGGATTTTCTAGAGTCAAAACTTGCATACGAACAAGCCATCATTACACTGCATAAACAAGAAAATCTTCTTGCAGTTGCAAAGATTAAACTTAAAAATTTAATTGGTGTTGATGTTATTGATATGCCATCGATTGAATTTGACACCTTAGATCTTGAACAACTTTTATACTTTTCCAGCCAAGAAGATTTGCAAAAAAATCCAGATATCATGATGGCAAAAATTGGGACACAGATCTATGAAAAAGAGATAGAAGTCGCAAAATACGGTCATTATCCTAAACTTGATCTTAGCGTGACGCATACCGAGTACAACACTAAAGATGCTACGGTTGATTATGAAAGAGACAGCAGGGTTATGTTAGAATTTAAAATACCTCTTTATCAAGGAGGCAGAGTCTCTTCTCAAATCGAAAAAAATCGCGTCATGCTCAATTCGGCTAGAGAAGATCTCACAGATCAACAACGCGAAGTACGCATTAAGTATGAAGAGTTGCTTCTTAATTATGAATCTGCGCTCAAAGATATCACGTTACACAAAGAAGCCGAAAAATCTGCCTCACTTTATTTGAGTGCCGTTCAAAAGGGGCATGAGTATGGCTTAAAAAACCTAATTGATTTGGAAGATGCCAAAACGAAACTTTTTGAAACAAAGTTTAAACTAATTGACTCGGTTTATACATTTATTAATGCGTATATTGGTATTCTAAATGTTACAGGAAAATTAAGCCCGAATGATTTAGAAAAATTGAACAGCATTCTTTTTAAAATGAGTTAAACCATGGAATGAACTTAAATGAAACGATCCATAACCAACATAGCCTTTGTAGCAATTGATGCACTTTTTTTAACCTTAATGTATTATGGCGTTGGTTGGTTCAGACATTTTCTTGAGAAACTAGGTTTAACAGCATTTACCTTATATCCTAAAGAAGACTTTGTATTGGTGCTGGCGTTAATCATTCTTATCTTGTGGTACGAAAGAATCTATACCTATCGTTTTGACTTTTGGGAAGAGACAAAGCGCATTCTTAAAGCGCTTTGTCTGGCAATGGTGATTGTGCTCTCTTTTTTAATGCTTAGTCGGTTAGATGCAGCATATTCACGCTCGTTTATTATTTTATATTTTATCTCTGTGATGTTTTGTTTCCCTATCTTTAAACGTTATATAAAAAAGTTTTTATTTCATTACCTTTTTTTAAGAAAAAAAGTAAAAATTGTTGGCAATGAGGAACAGGGTCAAATTTTAAAAGAAGAGCTCAAAAACAACTGGTATTTGGGAATGCGCTATGCTCATGATGGCTATGAGGCTCTTTTTATTGCAACAAAAGGTATTCCATTAGAAGAACTCAATCAATCTTTAAACGACTATATGCAAGAAACAAAAGATATTTATCTCTTGCCTTATATAGAAAAAGTTAATTTTACAGACGCCAACATGATAGAGTATTTTAATATTAGGACCTCCGTCATTCATATTGAAAATGAGCTTTTAAAGCCATACAATATTATTTTTAAAGAGATCTTTGAAAAAACGATCACAGTGTTTATTTTACCCTTTGTCGTGTTATTGCATGGTTTGATTGCTTGGAGAGTACGTTTAGATTCAGTTGGACCTGTTTTCTTTAAGCAAAAAAGACTAGGAAAAGGCTGTATATCCTTTACTTGCTATAAATATCGAACAATGTATGAAAATGCCAATCAGATACTGGAGAGATATTTAGAAGAAAATCCTGAAGAAAAAGCCTATTATGCGCAGTATCACAAATACCAAAATGACCCTAGAATCACTCCATTTGGAAATTTTCTAAGACGAACATCTTTAGATGAGCTACCTCAGATTTTCAATATCTTACGCGGTGAAATGAATTTGGTAGGACCACGCCCTTATATGCTTGAAGAAGTTTCAAAGTTAGGAAATGATGTCAAAACCATTATGTGGGTTAAACCTGGACTTACGGGACTTTGGCAAGTCAGTGGACGAAATAGTCTGACGTTTCATAGTCGCAAAGAACTTGACATTTGGTATATTGAGAATTGGTCTTTGTGGACAGATTTTATAATTTTACTAAAAACAGTTAAAGTTGTTTTAGATCAAAAAGGCGCTTCTTAAAAAAAACTTGGCTAATATTTTTGAAGGCGAGATTTTTGTGGGAGTGTTCAAAAATCTGTGTCAGCATCCAGTAGTTCCTAAAATTGTATCATAAATTTAAAGTTTTGTTGAGTCTGCCCTCGAAATGAATCGAGAGTTGTGAGAGGGTTAGACTACAATTTCGTATCGACATTGTCCATTTTTTCTGCGCATTTTGAATTCCCATAAACAGTAATTTTCAGGGTCGACTAATTAGTCGCCCCTGAAAAGCCAACTAAACCCCTAAATTCAGGGCTTTGATAACCATTTTACAGTATAATTTCGACCATAAACAAGGGGTTTACCCCTCTATTTCTGGTCGAAAAGGATCTCTTTGCTTCCTAAAATGACACCTACAAATCAACCCAATCTTTTCTATGGTTCCTTAATGGATATGTTGGATAGAAATGATCCCTTGATTGCTTTGGCTGATGCGATTGATTGGGAAAGTATAGAAGAGGCATTGCGTGGATATTACTCTTTGGATAAAGGAAGACCTGC
>DYSP01000044.1 GCA_020718185.1 Candidatus Odyssella sp.
CCTAACTTTTACTTTCAATTATTAACAAAATATCTTTAATAAAATATGAAATATAATTTTTATAGTTCAAAAAGGCTCTTTCAATAATTAAAAGAGCCTTTTTTTCAAAGAGTTATTCTCCTGGAATTTTTGCTTCATTTAAGACAGTTTTAATAGCGGCTTCTAAGTTCATAACTTCTTGGGATTCACCGCCCAAACGTCTAATCGCAACATCCCTATTTTCTGCTTCACGCTTACCAACCACAAAAACCAATGGGATTTTTTTAAGAGATAATTCTCGTATCTTATAGTTGATTTTTTCATTACGAATATCTAATGTAACTCGCAAGCCTGCGTCTTTGAGAAGTTTTGCAACCTCAATAGCATAGGGATCTGCCTCACCCGTGATGGTTGTAACAGCCACTTGAACAGGGGCAAGCCAAAGGGGAAACTTACCGGCATAATGTTCAATTAACACCCCAATAAAGCGCTCAAATGACCCTAAGATTGCCCGGTGGAGCATGACTGGGCGGTATTTTTTCCCATCTTCCGCAATGTAGTTAGCATCCAGGCGTTCGGGCAAGATAAAGTCAACCTGCAGGGTGCCACACTGCCAATCACGACCAATTGCATCACGCAAAACAAATTCTAGCTTTGGGCCATAAAATGCGCCTTCACCAGGATTATCGCTAAAATCAAGCTCGGCTGCAGTCGCTGCTTCACGAAGTGCAGTTTCAGCTTTATCCCAGTTTTCATCTGATCCAGCACGTTTTTCAGGACGATCTGAAAATTTAATACGAATATCTGTAAACCCAAAACTGGCATAAATTTCTTTTAACAGCTCACAAAATTGCTGTGTTTCAGAAATAATTTGCTCTGGCGTACAAAAAATATGCGCATCATCTTGCACAAAAGCGCGCACTCGCATCAACCCGTGCAAAGCCCCCGAAGGTTCATTGCGATGGCAAGATCCAAATTCTGCCATGCGTAAAGGTAAATCGCGGTAACTTTTAATACCTTGTTTAAAAATTTGAATATGACACGGGCAATTCATTGGCTTAATCGCCATTAATTTGTCTTCAGATTCTACCACAAACATATTTTCACGAAACTTGTCCCAGTGACCTGATGCTTGCCAAAAAGAACTATCCAAAATCTGTGGCGTTTTGACTTCAACATAGCCATCGCGGTTCAATTTTTTACGTACAAAAGATTCTAATGTTTGATAAATTGACCAACCGTTAGGATGCCAGAATACGCTTCCAGGTGCTTCTTCTTGCAAATGAAATAGATCAAGTTCATTTCCTAAACGACGATGATCGCGTTTTTCCGCTTCTTCTAACTGCGTTAAATAATCTTTTAATTGCTGTTCTGATGCCCAAGCTGTTCCATAAATACGTTGCAGTTTAGCGTTACGATGATCACCCCGCCAATAAGACCCTGCAACCGACATTAATTTAAAAGCCTTGCCCAACCGGCTTGTTGACGGTAAATGTGGTCCACGGCAAAGATCAATAAACTCACCTTGACGATACAAACTGATAATTTGACCCGCCGGAATATCTTTAATAATTTCAGCTTTAAACAATTCACCTTTTTTAGTAAAAAAATCAATAGCTTCGTCACGCGGCATTTCAATGCGTTCAATTTTTTCATCACGCTTCACAATCTCGTGCATTTTTGCTTCAATTTTCAGCAAATCATCAGGTGTAAAAGGAATGGTGCGATGAAAGTCGTAATAAAATCCATTTTCAATAGCAGGACCAATAGTGACTTGAGTACCAGGATACAGTTCTTGAACAGCTTCCGCCATGACATGAGCTGCATCATGACGTAAAACCTCAAGCGCAGCGGTGTCTTTTTTGGTAATAATTTCAATGGTTGATCCATCAGGAACCAGCTGGGTAAGATCTTTTAAAACATCATCTACTCGAATAGCAACGGCATCTTTTGCCAGGCTATTTGAAATGGAAGCAGCAATTTCTAATCCTGTCGCTAACTGATCGTAGGAGCGAACACTCCCATCCTTTAAATATATCGAAACCATTTTTAACTATTCCAACTTTAGTACGTTGTTTGAAAAATTTTTATTTTAACGTATTTTGATGAATCTAGCGATAAAAATCGAGTCTTAATTTAAATATTTATTCTTTTTCATGATACGCCTGCCATGATTTAAAAAGATCTCTTTAATTCTGCATTGTGACTTGTGAGGTTAATAAATTCACAGAAACGTTATTTTTATCTTTAACGGCAACAAATGATATGTCTTTGCAGCTACTTGCGCCTATAAGCGTCCCAATAATATCGGTAAAAGCACCAACAGCCATTGTCCCAGCGGCTACTGCACCAATAATGGCTTTTGTATCTGGGTCTGGATCAACTATTGCAAGTTTTCCAATAGCACTGCCAACATTTTCCACTGTATCACCAGCTTTTTTAGTTGCCCCAAAAATTGTGTTATACCATTCGTTTGGTACAGCCACAATCTTAGCAGGCGCCATACTAAAATTATTACTGGTATTTCCTACTTTGATATTACCTAAATTAAAACAATAGCCAAAATCTATATCGGTAAATCTAAATTGAACTGTGTGACCAACAGGAATCTCGTAAGGCCCCCTTAAATGACCCGCATTGGTAATAATTGTGGTGTTATGAAAAACTTCTTCTTTAAAATCACCCGCAGGGAAATAGCTTTTTCCAGAACCTCGACCATCCATCATATCGCCGACAACTAAACCATAAATTTCAATGGCCATATTTTCTCCTGTTGCATTGGTAACAGACAGTTCATACGCTAGTGCAGGGTGTATAGCCAACATCATAACAAATAAAATACGCATTTTTAGAAATTTTAACATAATACACACCTTTTTAGCGTTTATAAGATCATTAGATATAGATGTATCATTAATCACTTAATAAGCTGTTAATTTAACCTAAGTTTAATATAAAAATTTTTTGAGAAATAAAGAGGAGATTGGCCAGTAAAAAAGGTGACCATCTTAATTTACTCTGACAGTCAAGCAACACAGTGCCAAAAACTGTCAGATCAAATCAAAATTTTATGTATTAACTCATTAACTCAGATTCCTGCTTTTTTAAGATCGTTAACCTCTCCCTTGCCCATTCATCCTCATCTGGCACAAGATCATGCAGAGCCTCAACCGCTGTCTTTTGCACTTGAGAATCCGGGCTTTGTGCAAAGTTGTTGATCGTCTCCATTGCCCCTGCATTATTCTGTTGCACAAGATCAACCAGAGCTAATCCCGCTGTCACTTGCTCTTGAAGATCCTGGCTTTGTGCAAGGTTGTTGATCTTCTCCTCTGCTTCTTCATTGCCACTACACACATGATCACTTAAATCCCAAGCATCTATCGTATGATTATTAAGTTCTATTTTATTCCAGTGAAAGTATCTGGTTATGTCACGGGCTCTTCTTATCAGACTGTCTTTATTTTTACTAACTAGCCCAAAAATTGTTTCTAGTTGCGATTGCGTAAAATGTGTCAAATGGAATCTAAAAGGTGAATTAGCAGGTAAGCCTTCCATATATTTTTTAATATACTTAATTTCCGGTCCCTCACGATTTGCTAAATTATAACACATAGGGGCAGAATTAGTTTGATAAAATGAAGGGGTTCGCATTTTCTGCATTAGCAAATTATTTCCGATCATGCTGAATCTATACACGTCTCCTTCGGGCAGAAAACGGGCAATAGTTCCTAAGGTTTCTGAAGGAAGCACAAGTAATGTATCGGATTCAGATCCTTTGTGTTTTTTCTTTGGGGGTTCATTGTTCTCATCATCTTCTTGACGAGGCCTTTTTTTTTGGACTTAGGTTTTTTCCTACAATACCCCCCTCCATTGCATCTGTATCAGCTGCACTTCCATCAACACTTAAGACATTAATTAATAATCCTGTAACTAAGGATAGATAAGAAAAAGATTTAACAATAACCATTTTAGCGAACTCATAAAAAATAACTGTTTCATATATGGGATGAATTTTTTAAATTGCAAATTATTTTTTTAACCAGGGATTGCAAATTATTTTTTAAGCTGAGTTTTTTATAAAATATGATTCTTTAGGCTGAATTCATGTTACTTTAATAATTTATCCACACACGATAAGTTTTGATGTCAGTGAAAGCTTAGATAAAATCTCACACAAATCAGGTATTGAAAAAGCAAGACACCCTTGCGTCGGTTGATAATTTTCACGCATCACATGAATGAAAATAGCGCTTCCTTTTCCAGGAATAATTTGATCATCATTATAACCAACAACCAAAATTACATCGTACACATGATCATCTCTCCATAAAAGCTCGTGCCTGCCTGTATAAGGTAAGGCAACCAACTGATTGTACATAGGGTCAGCCACATCATCGCACCACCCCATTTCTGGAGTTAATGGTATTACTGGCAAAATAGTTTTTGGTATTGGAATACGATCTGGTCTATAAAATACTTGTCGAAATGGAAATGTTCCAATCGGTGTCCCTCCATCGCCTTCAACTTTATCCATGACAATACCCCCTTTTCCATAAGCACAGGTATAAATGTCATTGTTAATTTTACATTTGTTCTTTTCAAAAAAAATTAAATCCGACATACTTAAGATCTTCTATTTGAATTATATCAGCAGCATAGCATTAAAGAGACCATTACATAATGAAATATTTTGAGATGATTAGCGTATCAAGAGAACCGCAAACCCGGAGTTTACTTTATGTAAATGAGGATTTGAGGATCACATTGATACTGTTAAGGGCTCAAAAGAGCCATTATGTAATGGTCTCTTAAAATATGACTATATTAACCTTTATTCCCCTTGTCTTTTGTATAGCCGTTATGACGGGCTTTATTGGTGCTCTTACCGGATTAGGTGGTGGGATTTTTTAAACCCCCTTTTTAATCATTTTGCTTGGTATTGACCCCCATTACGCATTAGCTACTTCGTTGATTGCTGTTATTTGTACCTCATCGGGCGCTTCTTCTACTTTTCTTAAGCAAAGATTGGTTAATTTTCGCATAGGTCTATTTCTAGAAACCGCTGCCATTGTTGGCGCACCAATTGGCGCAATGATTGCCATTTATATGCCTCAACGATTTATCCTGTTATCATTTTCTTTGCTTCTTGCTTATTCAGCCTATACCAACATTAAAGGAAGTCAAAGTGGGCAACGTCGTGACTTTAATTTTGCATCTGATCTTTGGGCTGTACAATTAAAAATGCCAGCTTTGTATACAACTAGCTGGGGTGAACGTATCACTTATCCAGTACGAAAAATTAAATTAGGATGGTCACTCATGTTCGGAGCCGGTGTTCTTTCTGGCATTTTTGGGATTGGCAGCGGATCGCTTAAAGTATTGGCGATGGATAAAATAATGGGTCTTCCCTATAAAGTTTCGACAGCCACCAGTAATTTTATGATTGGCCTCACAGCCATTGCTGGCGTTAATATTTATTGACGAGAAGGATTTTTAAGCCCTGAATTGGTGATTCCTGTCATTCCTGGTGTTCTTATTGGCGCCTTTATCGGCGCTAAGACAGTAAGTAAGATCCCAATCCCCAAAATACGATGGATCTTTACAATTGTCTTAAGTATTTTTGCGTTACAATTATTTGTAAAGGGACTACTGTAAATGCAACAAAAACAACTTAATTTTGTTTTACAGTTAACTGAGATTGGAACAATTATTATTGGCTGTATGGCCATTGTTGCTGCCATCCTATTTTTATGGAATTCACCTGATATGATTCTTTCTTATCAGTCGCTGACGACCAGCTCATTCCCTGTTAATACGTTAAGCCAAAAGATAATATATACAAGCCTGATATTATTAATTTCTCTACAAGTCATTCGTTTAGCGATTATCACTATTGATTTTGTGAACAATCGTGAATGGATATACGTGGGAATGGGTGGGTTTATTTTGATGGTTATTATTTGCAGCTTTAGTTTTTAATTTTAAGGAATAAAAAATGCTGATAAATTTACCAAGATGGGAATTTATTTTTGAAAGTCATATTCGTACAATGAATATAACTGATCCAGCCCATGACCTTTTACATTTTCGGCGAGTAGTGGCACTTGCCAAAATTCTTTGTGAACAAGAACAAGCCCAAGCAGAAATTGTGATCCCTGCCGCCTGGCTTCATGATTTTATCATTATTCCAAAAGATAGTCCTGATCGCAAAATTGCCTCTAAACTAGCCGCAAAAGCGGCTACAAATTTTTTGAATCACCATGAATATCCTCCGCAATTTATACCAGATATCGCTCATGCTATTGAAGCGCATAGCTTTAGCGCCAAAATAATACCCTTAACAATTGAGGCTAAAGTCGTCCAAGATGCTGATCGCTTAGATGCGTTAGGAGCAATTGGCATTGCACGCTGTTTTGCTTTAGCTGGCGTAATGGGGCGACCTTTTTATGATGCGCAAGATCCCTTTTGCAAATCACATCAACCTGATGACACTCGCCATACGCTTGATCATTTTTATGCTAAATTATTAAACCTTGTTGATTCTCTCCAAACAAAATCAGGGCAACAAGAAGGTGCAAAACGCACCGACTTTATGAAGACATACCTTCAGCAATTATCATCAGAGCTTCTTAATTGACTATATATTGGTTTTTCTTGCAGCCACAAATGCACTTGCTCGTTGCATTGCGTCCATATTAAAGTCTTGTAAAAAACCCTGCTGATGCAAAGTTTTTACCACCGTTTCAGTAGCCACATTACCTTTAGCTTGCCCACCTGCATAAGGACAGCCGCCCAACCCACCCATCGCTGAATCAATCACGCGAATCCCTAACTTAATAGCCATCGAAATATTATCAATCGCATTTCCGTAAGTATCATGACAATGAATCGCAAGTTTTTGAAGAGGAACAACTGCACAAACAGCTGTTAGCAACGTTTTAATTGTGTCTGGGGTTCCTTTACCGATTGTATCACCAAGAGAAATTTCATCGCAGCCAATCGCCAACAATTTTGCCGCAACCAACGCGACTTGGTCTGGCATAATCGGCCCGGCATAGGGACATTCGATCACACAAGACACATATCCACGTACACGCAGATGATGGTCTTGCGCCTGTCGCATCAATGGTTTAAATCTCTCAAAACTTTCGTCAATACTGCAATTGATGTTCTTTTGATTAAAAGCTTCCGACGCTGCTGTGAACAGCGAAATATTTTGAACCCCTACTTCTTGAGCTGCATCAAGCCCCATTTGATTTGGCACCAAACAGGAATAACGAATCCCCGGTACTTTTTCAATCGCCTGAAAGACTTTATCTGTTTGCGCCATTTGCGGCACCCATTTGGGTGACACAAAACTGCCTACTTCAATTTCTGAAAATTGGCACTGACTTAAAAGATTAATAAAAGCAATCCGATCTGCCACAGACCAACTATTTGCTTCATTTTGCAAGCCATCACGCGGGCCAACTTCAACAAGTTTGATTTGTTCCATTAATTAAGCCGCCTTAACGCGAGCAAGCTCAACGCCTTCCTCAACAAATTCACCAGCAACATAGTACATGTCTTCCACAACACCTGAAAAGGGAGAGCGAATCGTGTGTTCCATTTTCATTGCTTCTAAAATCATTAAAGGTGCTCCTTTGTCAACAGCTTCACCAATGGTTGCTAGCACACAAATCACTCGACCTGGCATCGGCGCGCTTAGTTGTTTATCATCTGCTTGTTCACTAACACCGGCGTGATCGTCGTCAATCATACCGAGCTCATGCACCCCTGAATCTGTTAAAAGAATAAATCGGTTATGAGATATGGGTGCACTCTGTGCTTTAACTCTTTGGTTGGCAACAACAGCCGTTAATTGTTGATCTTTAAACGCGACAGATGAGAAAAGAATTATTTCTCCTTCAATTGCCACACTTATATCTTTTCCTTGATCACGGCACATCACCCTGATGTCTTCATTGGTAAGTGTAAAAAAGATTTTAGCGGCATTCAACTCTCCATGCCGCCAATTATCTTTCATCGCCCACGGCGAAGAGGCGGCCCCTTGACGTTCTTGAAATCTAACAATCAAACTAGCCAAAGCTTTATCTTGTAAGGTAGGTGATTGAGTAAGAGTATTTGATTGAAGAACTCGATCAATAAACCCAACATCGGGATGAGAATGTCGAACTAATGGATGACGAAGTAGCTGCAATAAGAATTTTTGATTAGTTTTTATACCTTGAACCTTCAACTGCATAAGGGCGCGTTCTAATTGTTGAATCGTTGCCAGGCGGTTGTCACCTTTGACAATGATCTTGGCAATCATTGGATCATAATACACACTTACTTGATTACCAGTGTCATAACCAGCATCAACACGGCATCCCGCCAGTGTTGGCATGGAAAATAACGTTAACAAACCAGTAGATGGTAAAAACTCCGTATCAGGATCCTCAGCATATAATCTTACTTCTATAGCATGCCCACGTGGTTTTATTTGCTCTTGAGTTAAAGGAAGTACCTCGCCCATCGCTACACGAATTTGCCATTCAACAAGATCAAGACCCAAAATTTCTTCTGTCACGGGATGTTCAACTTGTAACCGTGTATTCATTTCTAAAAAGTAATAATTTTCGCTTGCATCCACTAAAAACTCAACAGTACCTGCCCCTTGATAGTGAACTTTTTTAGCAACTGCAATAGCTGCAGCTGTTAATTTTTCACGTAAAGTTTCTGATAACCCTAAGGCTGGTGCTTCTTCAATGACTTTTTGATGACGTCGCTGTAGGGAACAATCTCGCTCAGCAAGAACAACAACATTTCCATGCGCATCTCCAAAAACCTGCAATTCAATGTGTCTTGGATTTTCAATATATTTTTCCAACATAACGGCTGCATTACCAAACGCACTTTGTGCTTCGCGTTGACACG
>DYSP01000045.1 GCA_020718185.1 Candidatus Odyssella sp.
AATTTTAACTGATACTCAAACAAACGAAGACTATGAGATGGAGATTTTATGATAACGTGAGTTCGACGTAAGAACTATCTAAGTTATAACAGGCATGACAGCGCAAGTAGTGGTGCCAAACGCATAAAGTTTTCCCTGTTTGTCGTACAGCTTTCCTTCTGCTGTTGCTACGGTTCGACCACAATGAATTAATTTTCCTTCCGCATATATATCGCCCGTTTGCAATAAAACAGGACGGATAAAATTTACTTTCAATTCAAGGGTTGTATAGGCTGTTGATGAGGGCAATTTTGTTTGAATAGCGCAAGCCATCGCTGAATCAAGAAGTGTGGAAATATATCCGCCATGAATGCAACCAATCGCATTATAAAACTTTAAATCTGGCGTGGCCTTAAAGGTTACAGCACCCAGCAACAGTTCCGTTATTTCCATATTCATAGTGGCTGAAAATGGAGGCCTGGGTAATTCGCCAGCCATCAATTTTTGCAAAAATTCCATCCCCGACAATGCCAATAATTCTTTTTTTGGCACAATACCTACATCTTCAGTCACTACTTTCTCTCCTTACTATTTTTCTCTTTGACAGGTATGGGTCATTTCTCTAGAGATTGCGGTCATCCCTTGGGCTTCAAAAAAGCAAACCACCGCCCACCTTGCATACGGCTTTCCAATATGTTCATGGTTTAATTGAATAACATCATGCCATGCTGGGTCAAATGTATTATCATTAACAAGTCTTTCAAAATTACTGCTCAAAAAGAAAATTGATTGATTAGGCGCATTTTGTACCAACTGCAGACTTGCTTCGTCTTTACCAATTCGAAGACCTTGTGCACTTTCAGCCACTGCTAATGTACAAGATCCTGCATCAAAATGTGGTTTAGCCAGATGCTGTTTTGATTCTTGCCAATTATAACGGATAAATCGCAAAATAATATGTGGTATGTCACCTTGAAATCGTGCGGGCAGCTCGGGGTACCTTTGTGATAACTGATGGATGGCTGTTTCGCCAACTGCTCGTGCTGCTTGCCAAATGGGGGATGCTTTCGTCACAAAATTCCGAACAGCTTCATTTTGCGCGAGTAACTCTGGATAACGATCGATGATAAGATCATGATAATGAAAATAGTCTTTACTATCATTATAAATGCTATCATCTGGATCACGGTGCGTATAACCAACGTCACCCCGACGATGTGAGTCACAAATTCGAAGTTGAATTTGCTGTTTAATAGCTTCTGGTTCGTTTAAAAAAACCATAAAAGCATCTACTGCAGCTTGAATTTCTGCCTGATCAATGGGAAAAGGAACCCGCGTATAAAATTGCTCTCTTAAATCTTTTTCTAGGTTATGCATTATAATTGATCCCCCCTAAGTTTCACTACCCTTCCCTTTTAAGCGAATTTCCCCACGTGGCGAAAGGTTAACAATCGTTTTATCATGAATACGCAAATCAATTGTTTTGATTTCATCTAAATCTAATTTTTTTTGATTAATCAATCCACCTAGTTTACCCAATGATTCTTCTACCTTTAATTCAGGCAACTTAATGGTCACTTTATGATTAAGTTGAATATCCCAACGTCTTCCTCCTACCCGCATCAAAGCCGTCATTATATCTCTGATTTCTGGAAATTTTTCTAGCATCTTTAAAATTTTGGGCACGTGAACAGGTGCATCCCCCCCCACGACAACAGGTAATTTGGTAAACTGAGGCAAGTTTTCGTTAGTAATGATAACCCCCTGCCCATCCACCAAATAATGATTACGTTGATGCTGCCAAATTGCAATAGGAACTCGCTCTACAATCTTTATATAAATAGTACTGGGCAATTGTCGGTAAACTTGTGCATCTTGAATCCATGGGATTTCTTTTAAACTTTGACGAATTTCATATGGAGACAGTTTAAAAATGGGATCTCCCGTTTTTAATTGTATCGTTTTTAAAATTTTTTCACCGGATGTAAATTGACGCCCCTGAACCATGATATCAGTGACTTTAAACCCAAATTGTGCCGTAGCATTTAGGGAGGTGTGATAAACACTGTCTATGATTTTTTCTGGATATCCTTGATAATACATCACTCCAACAAAACTTACACAACAAACACTAAGCCCTATGTAAAGTGTGGCTTTATTAACAGTTTGCCCTCTTACTCTAGAAGGTGGACGATTAAACAACGATACAACTCTTTGAATAAAAGAAATCTTTTGCACCTTTGAGGAACGTTTTTTTGATTTTTTTTTCCTTAAATTTACTGGCATCTGCATTTTATTATTATAATAACTATGGTTGAGTAAAAAGATGCCACATTTAGAAATCTCACGCCAGTTTTATTATATTTTATTATGTGCGACGATCTTTAAAGTTAGATTGAGCACGTAATTATTTTTCGAATTCTATCCCTTCTCACAATTTTAATTAAAAATATCTTGACAGCTTCTAATCCTAATTTTTTCTTTGTAATTACAGCGAAAAATAAAAAAAACATTTATTATCAATAAGTTAATAAGTCAGCACAAAAAATAGGCAGTGATCTTTACAACCAGGGATTCTGTCTCTTCTCCCCCTCTGCTCCGAGCTTTTCCACAAAGTTATCCACAGGTTTCGTGGAAAACTTTTAATCCTTTGTTAACCTTCTTCAATATAGTTAATGCAACATAATTTTGTCACACCCTGAAGATATAAAACTTTGTTCCAAACCAACGCCAATTAGACAAGAAATCTAAAAAGCTTAATCTTGACGTCAGATCATTTTCACGCCATTTTGAAAACAATAAGCGCAGATGATTAACTGAATGACAATGAATGATTTCGATTGAATATGGTCAAAAAATTATCCAAAATATGGTGGCAACCCTTACCAATGAACCGGGCGTTTATCAAATGCTTAATGATAAAGGTGAACCGCTTTATATCGGCAAGGCAAAAAACCTTAAAAAACGCGTCGTTAATTACACCCAAATCACCAAATTAACAAATCGTTTACGTCGTATGGTTGCTGAAACTACTGAGATGAAAATTGTCACGACACACAGCGAAGTTGAAGCGTTGTTATTGGAAAGCAATCTGATTAAAAAATTGCAACCACGCTATAATATTTTATTAAAAGATGATAAGTCTTTTCCCTACATCCTTATTACTCAAGACCATCCCTTCCCTAGTATTGCCAAACATCGCGGCACCCAAATCAACAAGGGTCGTTATTTTGGCCCGTTTGCATCAAGTGGGGCAGTAGAAGAAGCGTTAGTTTTACTTGAAAAAGTTTTTCTTATCCGCAATTGCAGCAATTCCTTTTTTGAAAATCGAACCAGGCCTTGCCTTCAATACCATATCAAACGTTGTTCTGCTCCATGTGTTGAAAAAATTTCTAAAAGCGACTATGCGCTGCTAGTGAAACAAGCAACAAGCTATTTATTAGGTAAAACCGATCAAGTTCAAAGTTTCTTAGCACAAAAAATGCAAGAAGCAAGTGACCGCTTGGCTTTTGAAGAAGCTGCAACTTACCGAGATCGGATCCGTCTTTTAGCGCGCATGCTTGCTCATCAACGTATTAATGTGCAGGGTATTCACGATGCAGACGTCATTGCCATTGTTGAACATGGAGGGCAAACATGTATTCAAATTTTCTTCTTTCGAAATAGTCAAAACTTTGGAAATGATTCATTTTTTCTAGCCCACACAGAAGAATCATCCCTGCCGCAAAAAACAGCTGCTTTTTTGACTCAATTTTACGATGAACATCAACCTGCATCCACGGTCATTTTAAATCAACTACCGGCAGATTTTGCGCTTATTAAAAGAGCCATTTCGGAACGCCATGAAAAAAAAACAATCTGGGAAGTTAATCCGTTTGGACAAAAACAAGAACTCCTTCAACATGCAATCTCTAACGCGACCAATGCCATAAATCGTAAACTTTCTGAAACATTAATGGTTGGCAAACTGATGGATGAAATTGCTACTGTTTTTCATATGCAAAATCGCCCCTTACGGGTTGAAATTTATGACAATAGTCATCTTCAAGGAACTCATCCTTATTGTGTTATGGTGGTCGCTGATGAAAAGGGATTCAATAAAAAGGCTTACCGAAAGTTTGCGATTCAATCCCCTGGCCCTGAATTTGGTGGTGATGATTATGCCATGATGCGCGAAGTCTTACACCGACGGCTTCTGCGTAGCACAGAGGAAAGCTGGCCGCTCCCAGACCTTATCTTGATTGATGGTGGCCAAGGGCAACTCAATGCCACTCTAGAAGTGATGCAAGAGCTATCTGTCGAAGGTGTTACGATTGTCGGGATCGCTAAAGGCCCTGAACGTAATGCAGGCCGCGAACGGTTTTTCATGGAAAATCGCAAACCATTTTCATTGCCAGAAAATTCATCGGCTTTGCATTACCTACAACGATTAAGAGACGAAGCTCATCGATTTGCAATAGGAACTCACAGATCAGCGCGACAAAAAAAATTAATTCGTTCTCAGCTTGACGAAATTAATGGGATAGGTTCATTGCGAAAAAAAGCGTTATTACAACACTTTGGATCAGTAAAAGGCGTAGTTGGAGCAACTCTTAAAGAACTTATGCTAGTGCCGGGTATAAATAAATTTGTTGCAAAAAAAATTTATCAGTATTTTCATGAGAAGTAGATTTTAACAATAAGATAAAATGATGACATTTCCAACACTACCAAATGCCTTAACTTTTTTGCGAATTCTATTAATTCCTGTCGTTATTGCTGCATTTTTTAGCAATACGCAAATTGGTCGCTGGGTCGCTGCGCTTGGTTTTTGCAGCGCCTGTGTTACCGACTATCTGGATGGATTTCTTGCACGAGCCTTATCACAAACATCACGGCTTGGACAATTTCTTGACCCCATTGCTGATAAAATGTTGGTTGCCACAACACTTTTACTTTTAGCTGGCTTTGATAAAATTTCTCAACTGGCTATTATTCCGGCCACAATCATTTTATGTCGTGAAATTTTAATTTCAGGATTGCGGGAAACCTTAAGCCATATTCAAGTTGATATCCCTGTTAGCAAGTTAGCAAAATGGAAAACGTTTATTCAAATGGTGGCCATTTTTACTATTTTGATTGAAGATACAACCTTACCCCAAAAATCACATATTGGAGAAATTCTTCTTTGGCTCGCCGCTGGATTAACTCTTGTAACCATGGTTGATTATTTAAAAAGAGCAAGTAAATATTTTTAAATAGGCAGCGATTTTCTAGCACCAAATGAAGGCTATTATACTGTTGGCACTACGACGGATAGATGATCTCATCAGTTAGCTCAATTACATCAACACCTTTTAGAACTAACAATAAAATCATAATAGGAAAGAAAAGAAGTGACCAAAAATAAAGCCATCCATAAGAACCTGGATATATTAATCGATAAGACTTATTTCCATTTGTAAATTGACCATTTTTTATTAAAAGAACAACTACCAAAGGCAATAATAAAAAAAGACAACAAATGATGAAAATAACCATACTACCATGATAATGAAAAGGCTGAAAAATAGTTCTTTTAATCATTTATTACATATTATATCTTGAAAGGATGCACCTGTTAAATGATTTTTTCGAAAAGGGTGATTGCAGCAAAATATTTTTTAAGAGATAAAGGCATTCTTGCTTTGGATCAGTGATCGTTCAGGCTAAAATAGGTCTGCCAATAATTTTTCTGCTCACGTCATTAAAGAGTATCCATTGACAAAAATCGATAAGGAGTTGATTATGTGGAAAAATAATAATACGTTTGCTTTTATAGAGGTTCTTTATCACTGTAAAAGTGTCATGAATGACTTTAGGAGAAATATTTATTGTAAATCATAAGAAGAGAAACTTACGGAATTCAGATTAACTTTTCAGATCATATAATAATTGTTAATTTTTTAAATGGGGATCAATATAACATGAATAACAAACTTCCACTTTATTTTTTCCCTACTCAAATAGTCTTTGTTGATGACGATCCGCGCGCATTTGAAGAAATAAGACTTCTTCTTAACAATGATCTGGCCACTTATTCATATTATCATAATCCTCATCAAGCAATTAACGTTATTAACAGTAACTCCAAAGCTGAAATATTTTTTAATAAATCCACCACCGAGGAAATAGATTACAATACCATTTACCAACTCTATAATGAAGTTTATAACCCAAATCGCTTTAATGAGATTTCTTGCATTGTCATTGATTATGATATGCCAGGAATGGATGGACTAGAGCTATGTCGAAAAATTAAAAACCCCTATATTAAAAAGATTCTTTTGACAGGTGCGGCAGACGAAAATTTAGCCATTGACGCTTTTAATCAAGGACTTATTAATACCTATATTCGCAAGCACGAACCAGGCGTATATGACCTCCTTAACAACCATATCTATAGTGGTCAACAAAGTTACTTTAGAGCCTTAACGACCCCCCCATTAGATATTATTTTTAAAAAATGGGCTACAGCTATATTTGATCCAAAATTTACAATTTTTTTCAAGAACTTTATAAAAGAAAAGAAAATTGTTGAATATTACTTAATAGATTTGATGGGTAGTTTTCTTTGCATAGCTGCTGATGGAACGCTGAATGTTCTCTTTATGTTTAATGATGAAGCTCTGGATCAAAATCTAGAAGCCATTGAAGAACGTCTATATTATACATCAACGCCCGCAAAAAGCCTTCCAAACGGTCTACTAGAAGATCTAAAGATGAAAAACAAAGCATTGTGTTTTCCTTTTACGGGTGATAATATGCATCCTCATCCATCTGAATGGGCTGAGTTTGTTTATTCATTACAAATGATTAATGGCCAACAACCGTATTATATTGCTTATGTATCGGATATTGATTATTTGCCTCAAGAAAAATTGAGCTTTAACCAATACAAACAAAAACTACGGTAAAAGCCCAATAGAGATCATTGCATAATGAGATATTCTGAGATGATTAACGTGTCAAGAGAACCGCAAAACCGGAGTTTACTTTATGTAAATGAGGATTTGAGGATCGTATTGATACTGTTAAGGACTCAAAAGAATCGTTATGCAATGGCCTCTTATAGTTACTTTTGGTTATAGTATTTTTTGTACAGCTTAATACCAGCATAGCCCACTGCCCCACCTAACATTCATTGCTGTACGCCATCCGCCTGTATAATCAACATAAATAGCGTAACGTTCCCCAAAATCACCCACATAGTGAGCAAGTTCACACAGACGTTCCCCTGTTAAACACAAAGGATTTTCATACAATTCATATAAATTATGGGCGATGGTTCCAAATCTCAAAACATCACCAAAATGCATCCAAGCAAGAGAGTCACTGCCCACTGCCTGGCGAGCAATCTCGATAGGATCAGTGGATAAATGTGTTAAAAAACGAACCGCAGCACGTTTTTCTGCAGCCGTTTCTTCTCTTGAAATTTCATGAAGATTTTTTTTGTGAGCTGTTATTTGCATACTTTTAGAAGAGTCATCTGCTGCTTGTACACTTTGAATCGCCAATCCGACAATACTGAGTCCAAATACAATTTTCGTCACTAATGATAAGATCATTCAATCATCCTTTTTCATAGGTTAATTGAATAAATTGTAATTTTTAATTCTTAAAAAATCATAAAATCAGAATAAAAGATGTGCATTTTTTGACTTTCATTATGCTGCACTCAAGGAGGTCGGTTGCTTTTTTCGACGTTGATTTAACCATGCACTGACTCGTTCCATGCTGAGATATATAACAGGTGTTGTGTAAAGAGTCAGCAATTGACTAAAAATAAGTCCCCCAATAATTGAAATTCCCAATGGTTTTCTGAGTTCTGAACCAACACCCGAACCAAGAGCCAAAAGAAGAGCACTTAAAATAGCCGCCATCGTTGTCATCATAATTGGGCGAAATCGCAGCAAACATGCCTCATAGATCGATGCAATCGATGATTTGTGACGATTGCGTTCTAGAGCCAGCGCAAAATCAATCATCATAATGGCATTTTTTTTCACAATGCCAATTAACAAAATAATGCCAATAACGGCTATAATGCTTAGATCTGTTCTGGTGATCATCAGAGCAATCATTGCCCCAATCCCTGCCGATGGCAAAGTTGAAAGGATGGTAATCGGATGAATCGTGCTTTCATATAAAATACCAAGAACGATATAAACTGCCACTAAAGCTGCCAAAATTAATAATGGTTGTGAAGTCAGCGACTTTTGAAATGCTTGTGCTGTTCCTTGAAAAGAGCCTTTGATTGTTGCAGGTGCTTTAATTTCTTCTAACGCATGCGTAATCATATCAACCGCGTGTCCAAGGGAATAACCTGACAACAAATTAAAGGAAATAGTAACTGCCGGAAATTGCCCTTGATGATTAACAAGAAGAAGCGTATTTGATACATTTGAGGTAGTCACAACAGACAATGGCACTTGCTTATTGTTAGTTGAGAAAAGATAAATATCCTTTAATGTCTCAGGGCGCTGCCAATATTTTGGTGCCACTTCCATCACCACATGGTATTGATTCAATGCTGTATACATTGTTGCAATCTGACGCTGACCAAAAGCACTATAAAGCGTGTCATCAATCATTGCGGGCGATACACCTAATCGTGCCGCAGCATCACGATCAATCATGACAAAGACTTGTTTACCATTGGTCATTTGGTCACTATTCACATCAACAATCCCTGCCAGAGTTGATAATTTTTCAAGTACGCGTGATGCCCAGGTTTTAAGCTCTTCTAAATCATAAGCTGTCAA
>DYSP01000017.1 GCA_020718185.1 Candidatus Odyssella sp.
ATGTGGTGGCGATTGATTTAGACCAACAACACTTAGATATGATGAAAGAACAGTTGACGGTTGAAGAGCACCATAGACTTGAAACGAGATGCCAACGTTTTCCCGAAGAAGTCAACTTGGAACCTGAAACTTTTGAGGGAGTTTTACTTTCCAGAATTCTTATTTTTCTAACATCTGCTTCTTTAATCCAGGCCTTAACAAAGGTTTATCATGCACTTAAGCCTGGGGGGAAAGTATATGTGATTACGGCTTCTCCTTTTTCCGATAAATGGAATGCTATTCAACAACCATTTGAACAACATCAAAAATTGGTTTCCAATCAACCGTTTTTCATTTCAAACTTATGGGAACTTTTACCTCAAACAAGATCTTTTTTGCCCGAATGTATTCAATTATTTGATACAAACATCCTTCAGAATGTTTTGAAAAAACGAGATTTGATGTTATTGAATGTGATTATGAATCTCATCATGGCACTGTTGATACGTATGCTATTGCTCAAAAAAATGAGCACACTTAGACAATATTTCAATTAACTGATGAATATCATTTTCTGTATGATTTGCCCTAAGAGCGATGCGTAACCGGCTGGTGCCCATAGGGACAGTTGGTGGGCGAATAGCGGAAACGGTAATTCCTTGGGCTTTTAAAATTGCGGCTACTTCTAGTGTTTTGCCACTTGATTCAAGGACAAAACCAAAAATATGGCTTGTCGAGGTTGCGGTCTTGATTCCTAAATATCGCAATTTTTCTTGTAAAAGATGGCTTAAATATTGTAAATGTTCACGCTGTTTTTCAAGATGAGGTACCATTTCCCAAGTTTTGCTGGCGGTGTAAAGCAAAGGAAAGGGCTGAGCGGTGGAATAAATAAAACCCGGCGCATAGTTGATCAAATAATCAATGATAACCTGATCGCTGCCAAAATAAGCGCCCGCAAGCCCTAAAGCTTTGCTAAACGTCCCCATCACGCCGTGGATACGTCCTTTAACATCAGGGGTAAGGCCGTAACCCGACGTTCCAGCTACACCTGTGGCGTGGGCTTCATCCACATACAAAAAAGCATCATATTTTTCTGCAAGAGCTGCGAGCCCTTCTAAGTCTGCTTGATCTCCATCCATCCCAAAAATAGATTCAGTTAAAATAAATTTAGGATGTGGGGATTGATGAGATTTTTGAAGTAAGGTTTCAAGATGGTTGAGATCCAAATGTTGATATCGTTGTTGACGCACGTTTGCTAACTGACATCCGGCATGCATGCTGGCATGATTCAAGCGATCGGCAAAAACCATAGGTTCTTGTTCTAACACTTGTTTGTTGAGGAGCGTTGCTAAAATCGTGAGGTTGGCTTGAAACCCTGTGTTGAAAATAAGCGCTGCTTCTTGATGCTTATCCAGTGCTATTTGTGTTTCAAACGCATTAATAAAATCATGATTTCCTGATAAAAGACGTGATCCGGTCGCGCCGCTTTGATAAAGATTAATTGCTTCAGTCCAATGTTTTTTAATTTGTGGGTGATTGCTGAGGCCTAAATAATCATTGCTTGAAAAACATAACAAGGGAGATGACGACGTTGAAAGAGTTCGGTAGTTTAACGTCGATTGTTTTACCTTTAAGGCTTTTTTATAAAAATTTAATAGCATAAATTTACCAAATATAAATAAAATCAAATACATATAATATGAAAGCACGTAAAACTTCTTGACGAATTCATTAATTGCCGTCATTTAAGTAGAGTGAACATATAAATATCGGGTTATGAATGTCAAAAGAAGATTTAATTGAGTTTACTGGTACTGTTTTAGAATTACTACCAAATGCTATGTTTCGCGTCAAATTAGACAATGATCATATTGTGTTGGCGCATACGTCGGGGAGAATGCGTAAAAACCGCATTCGTGTCCTTGCTGGCGATCGTGTCACTGTTGAAATGACACCGTATGATTTGACTAAAGGTCGTATTATTTTCCGCCAAAAATAAATGTCTACTTTGAACGCTTTTGTCGATAATGAGTTAAATTTAGTTAAGGTTGCTCTGGTTAAAGATGATGTACCTATTTTTATGGATGCGGACGTTCTTGATCGGCCAGGTCAACTCGAGACCATTTTTGCAGCTACTGTTTTGCGCAAGGATACCTCTTTTTATTGGTGTGATATTGGGCTAACGAGACCCGGATTACTCTCACTTGAAAAAGGATTTCAATCTTTACGTGAAGGTGAGAAAATTCTTGTTCAAATTAAAAGAGAAGCGTTTTTAGATAAAGGTGAAGCATCTCATCACTTTGCAAAACCTGTTGAATTAACGCGCCAGATCGTTTTGGCTCATCAGGGATGCCTTTATTTTGCGTATACAGGACAATTTAAACCGCGTACAGCTTTGCCTATTTGTGCACTTTCTCAACAACAGCAAGTGTTGGAACGTATATATACTGAGGTGCAGCAACATGGTTTAGCATCTGCTCCTTCTCTCATACTTCCTGGTCCGACAGTTCTTGACCGTTTTTTAAAAGAGCTGCCTCCGCGCACGCCTGTAAAAATCGCAACTCCAGAATTAATGTTGAAAGCGAAAACATTTTGCCATGTTTATCGCCCTGACTTATTAGATTATTTAATGTTGGAACGTTCGGGATTATGGGCAAAAGAAGGGCTTGATGAGATATGGCAAACGTGTTTAGACGATATTGTTCCTGTTTCAATGGGAAATATTTTGATTGAATTAACAGCATGTGTTACCACAATTGATGTAAATGCACCGCTTGCCAAATCACGAGAAATTAATCAACAGGTTTTAGGACTTATTGCCCAACAATTAATGTGGCGTCGTTTATCTGGTAATGTGATTATTGATTTTTTGGCCGATTCGCCTGTTCAGCAGCAAATCATTCAAAAAACACTAACAACTTTATTAAAAGTAGATCGCCCTGCTTGGCGAATTTTAGGTTGGTCGCCTTTAGGATGGCTTGAATTACAACGACCCAAACGGCGAATTTCCCTAAATATGGTCATGCAACAATATAATTTAAGAGGATAGACATGTCTGAATGTCCCATTTGTCGTAAACTAACAGTGGCAGAATACGCACCCTTTTGTTCAAAGCATTGTAAAAATGTTGATTTGATCAAATGGTTAAAGGAAGATTATCGAATTCCAGTTCAAGATTTGGATGAAGAGGAAGGTGTTCCTTCCCCCGAAGATGATGAAGAATCTTAATCCTTCAATAAAAACATGGCTTCAACTTCAACCGCTGCGCCTAAAGGAAGGGCATTGACCCCAACTGCAGCTCGTGCATGACGTCCATCGTCACCAAAGACAGTAACCATCAGGTCAGAGGCACCATTGATAACCTTTGGTTGGTCAGTGTAATCGTTAGTGCAGTTAACAAATCCACCCAATCGAACACATTTTTCGACTTTGCTCAGATCTCCATCACAGGCTGTGTTTAGCTGAGTTAAAATATTTATACCACATAAGCGCGCAGCTTCAACGGCTTGGTCAAGTGTGACTTCTGCCCCGACTTTTCCTTTGACAGCGACAACACCGTCTTTAATAGGAAGTTGTCCTGAAATAATGACAAGGTTTCCTATTCGTTGAAACCCAACATAGTTGGCCACGGCTGGAGGGACAAGAGCTAAGTTGATTCCAAGATCAGCAAGTTTTTCTTTAATTGACATTGTTTTCTCCTCTTCAATGTCCTTATTTTAGGTAAATTATTCCCCGGTGTAAAAAATTTTTTCATTTAAAGCAGTGATAAAATATTAACCTATAATATATATTAAAATCTATGATTGATTTATTGGGGAATGAATGAATATTTTTATAGAGTTATTTTTCATAATAAGAATTTGATTATATGAATTTTATCTTTGAATTTTATCAAATTAAATTTTGATATTAATCAATTTTAAATTGATTAATTTGTGGAAAAAATATATTTAAATACAAATTTCAATATGATAACGTACATTCAAATTAAGTAATTGATTTGAATGTATATTAAACCTAATAGCCAACAAGATAGGATTATATTTATGAAGAAAATAATGGTACAGGTGTTTGCCTTTTTATTGCTGTGGAACTATTCAGTGTATGCTGAATCTCTTTCTTCAGTGGCAAAACTAATCGCGCAAAATAAATATGAAGAAGCGATTCAAATCCTTGAACCATTAGCACAAGCAGAAAATGGTGATGCGCAAAATCGATTAGGTGAAATCTATCATTTTGGGTCTAAATCGTTAAGGGATTATACAAAAGCTAAAAATTTATACGTAAAAGCTGTCAAAAATAATAATGGAGAAGCAGCGAATCATCTTGCACGGATGTATATAAATGGTGAAGGTGTTACTAAAGATCCTTTAAAGGCCAAAGAATGGTATAACAAAGGGAACACTAGGGTTTAGGAGCAGCAATATACCGTAATACTTCGTTAAGACATAATCGCGCGGGTAAAGTTAAGTCAATGCAAGAGCCCTGTTGATGAATCAATCCTTGCTGAATGAGAATATCGAGCTTTTCGGCATCAATAGCTTGGTTCCACGCCACAGGTAATTGAGCAAGATCAAAAGGTCTAAATAACCTTAAACCCATCATTAATTGTTCTGCGGCTTGATCATTTAAGGAAAGTGGCACGGATTCGGTTGTGCCCTGCCCTGCCTCAACTTGTTTTAACCACGTCTCGGGGGCTTTAAACTGTCTCGTGGCAATCTTGTTGCCATTTTCAAGTGTAAGCCGTCCATGAGCACCTGGACCAACGCCTGCGTAATCTTGATAAGTCCAATAAACCAAATTATGTTTCGATTCTTGCCCAGGCCTTGCGAAATTAGAAATTTCGTAAATCTTTAGCCCATTTATTCCCAATGTATCAATCGTTTGTTGATACAAATCAGTGGCTAAATTTTCTTCAGGCAGAATAAATTCCTGGCGCGCATACTGATGTTCAAACGCTGTTCCTTGCTCGATGGTTAATTGATATAGCGATAAATGATCTGTCCCAAATGACAAAGCCGTTTCTAACTCTTTTTGCCATGTTTGGATTGTTTGGTGTGGTCGGGCATAGATTAAATCAAATGATACGCGGTCAAAATATTGTTGTCCGATGTGGATGGCTTTTTTAGCTTCATCGGCAGAATGTTGACGTCCTAAAAAACGTAAATCCTCAGTATTAAACGATTGAACACCGATGGAGACTCTGTTCACCCCAGCTTGGCTGAGAGCTTTAAATTTTTCAATTTCAATAGAGGTAGGATTGGCTTCTAGAGTAATCTCAATATCATTTTCTGGATGCCAAAGAGTGGTTGCTATATCAATAATATGACCAACAAGAGACGGCGACATTAAAGACGGTGTACCGCCCCCAAAAAAAATACTTTCAAGGCGTCTGGAACCTGTGATTTGATAGGCACGTTTTAGTTCTTGTGTGAATGCTTGTTCCCATATTGATTCATCAATGCTGGTACGCACATGGCTGTTAAAATCACAATAAGGGCATTTAGATTTACAAAAAGGCCAATGAATGTACAAAGCAAGTGAACGTAAATCATTCCCCATTTTGCAAAAACTTTAAAAACAACGCAAACGCATGGGATCGATGGGAAATGGAATGCTTAAACGAGGGATCCATTTCGCCAAAAGTAATCTCAAACCCATCTGGCTGAAAAATGGGATCGTATCCAAATCCTTGTGAGCCCTTTGGGGGAAATTGTAATGTGCCAAAAACTTCACCTGAAAAACTATGGCAATCACCATTGGGCAAGGCCAGGCTTAACACACAAACCATTGATGCAGGAATGCCAGAATGAAAACTAAGTAACTTTCCTATTTTATTCATAGCAAAGCTAAAGTCACGTTTACCTGGGGAAACTTCAGCCCACCGTGCGGAATAAACACCTGGATCACCATTTAAAGCAGGAATCACTAATCCTGAATCATCTGCAAGAGAAGGAAGTTGGCTGGCGGCCGCAATTTCTTTGGCTTTAATCCTTGAGTTTTCTTCAAATGTAGTGCCTGTTTCAATGGGCTCAGGTAGATTTAGCTGGCGCGCGGTGATTATTTGGAATCCCAAAGGCAAAACAAGATCTGTGATTTCTTTAACTTTGCCTTCATTATGGCTGGCAATAACAAGTTTTTTATAAGAAAAATGAACCATTAGTCGATCTTTAAAACCTGTTTTTGAAGCGTAATTAATTCGCCGATTCCTTCACGAGCAAAAGCAAGCATGGCACTAAATTCTTTTTCATCAAATGCTGACTTTTCAGCGGTTGCCTGAATTTCAACCAATTTACCACTGCCAGTGATGACAAAGTTAGCATCCACTTCAGCTGCTGAATCTTCATTATAGTCAAGGTCGAGCAAAACATTTTCATTAACGATACCACAAGAAATAGCCGCAATTTGATCAATAATCGGAAGCTTTGCGAGGACTTTATTGTTAACCATTTTTCTTAAAGCTTGATACAAGGCAACATAAGCGCCGGTGATGCTTGCGGTTCTGGTGCCACCATCTGCTTGTAAAACATCGCAATCAATTTTAATCTGGCGTTCACCCAGCAATTTTAAATCAACAACAGACCGCAGAGCCCGACCAATAAGCCTTTGAATTTCTTGCGTTCTTCCTGTTTGTTTGCCGCGTGAGGCTTCACGATCAACCCGTTGATGTGTAGCGCGGGGAAGCATGCCGTATTCAGCTGTAATCCAACCGGATCCTGTGTTTTTTAAGAAATGTGGAACACGCTCTTCGACGGTGGCAGTACAAATAACGTGAGTATCACCAAATTTTACAAAACAAGATCCTTCTGCATATTTAGCAAATCCTGGGCCTAAGAAAGTGGGACGAAGTTTATTTGGCTGTCTTTTGTCGGTGCGCATGTTATAATCCAATTGTTGATGATATAAACAACTTTTACTACATAGTGAGACCGTTGCCTAATGATTCTTTTGAGCCTTTAACAGTATCAATGCGATCCTCAAATCCTCATTTACATAAAGTAAAATCCGGTTTTGCAGTTCTCTTGACACGTTAATCATCTTTAAAAAATTTCATTATGCAATGGCTTCATAATATAGTTTATAGGAAGTTTTTTAGTAGGTTAGTATGTCTTCCTCTTTTTTAGAATTAAATAATCGATCGCTTGAAATTTTTAAAGAAATCATCGATGCCTATGTTGAAACAGGTGAACCTGTTGGTTCACGCACTATTTCTCGTCGTTCAACCATGAATCTTTCCCCTGCCACGATACGTAATATTATGGCAGATCTTGAAGAAGCAGGGTTGCTTTATGCTCCCCATACTTCGGCTGGGCGATTGCCAACAGATGAGGGGTTGCGTTTTTTTGTTCACGGATTGCTGCAAGTAGGTGCTCTTAGTGATTACGAAAAACAAGAGATGGAACAACGTTGTCGCACGTCTGGGAAAAGCTTGACGGAAGTTTTAGAAGAAGCAACTACTGCACTATCAGGGCTTTCCAAATGCGCTGGGATCGTTATGTCGCCGACGTCCGAAGCACCCCTCAAACACGTTGAGTTTGTTCCCATTGCCCCCCATCGTGCCTTATTGGTGATGATTACTCAAGATGGATTTGTTGAAAATCGTGTCTTAGAGCTAGAAGAAGCTGTTCCTGCGTCGGTACTAGTAGAGGCAACAAATTATATGAACTCGCGCTTGGTTGGGCGTACTTTAACCCAAGCAAAATGGATCATTGAAACGGAATTGACTGAACATAAGGTTGATTTGGATAACCTATCGACCAAAATTGTTTCGCAAGGAATTGGGGTATGGAATAATTCTCAGGATAAAGGATCGTTGATTATCCGGGGGCAAGCAAATTTGTTGACGGATGTGACTGTGATGGAAGATCTAGAACAGATCCGTAATTTATTTACTGTTTTGGACACTAAACAAGCTGTTATGGGGCTTCTTGATGCTTCTATTAAGGCAGATGGCGTACAAATCTTCATTGGCGCTGAAAGCCCTCTCTTTGCGTCTTCAGGATGTTCTTTAGTGATTGCTCCTTATCATAATGCTGAGGAAAAAGTAATTGGTGCTATAGGTGTGGTTGGGCCGTCGCGAATGAACTACGGAAAAATTATTCCATTAGTGGATTTTACAGCCAAATTAGTGGGTCGTTTACTATTGTAACGTGAATTCGACGTAAGAAGTCATGAAAGATCAGAAAATCTGCGTCATCGCGAACGAAACAAAGTGCAGTGCGGCGATCCAGACTGTTACATGGATCACCACATCTCCTTCGCTAACGCTTCGGAGCCTCGTGATGACGGATTTCTTCGTTTTTATACATTTTCTGCAATTCTTATATCGAACCCAGGTTATTGTAACCCCAGTAATGACTAAGACTTCAACGTTTTTCTTTCTTACCTTATCCTTGATCTCAATAAATAATAAACTATATCTAAAATTATAGATAAAATTATCTCAAGGAGTTGTTATGGATAGTATTAATAACAATGCGATGAGTGATCATTTAACAAATCACATCAATTCTTGGGAACAAAGAAAGCTGATTTTCTCCTATAAATTAACGTTTGTAGATACAGTAAAAGAAATAAATATTGTTTTATTGCAAAAAGAAACCAATTTTTTCTTATGGTTAAGCCTTGAAAAAAGTCAAAAAAAACTGATTGTCGAAAAGTTTACTTTAATAGATAACAAACAATTAAAAGAAAAAAGTACAAATCTTTTTGAAGCCGCAACCTTAGAAATTATACTTCAAGCTTTAGATGTTTTCTTTTGTATTGGCGAATATAAGGCGGTTAAAGAAATAAAGTTTAGTCTAGAAAAAGATGATGCAAATGATTTGCTTATATTTTCGTCTTTCTTTCATTATCCTATTTACCAAGAACAACAAGTATTTTTAACGCTTTCTACAACTAAAAAAGCGTATGAAGTTTTTAATCACAATAATCAAAAAGTTCATACAAAAATGTGTACTGAATTATGGAAACGACAAAAGGAAGATGCCTCGTTAACTCAGTATTTGCAAAACCAAAAACCAATTTTTTCTTTAGAAAATGGAAATTTTTTAGCCGCTCTAGGTTAACTAATGTTACATTATTAAAAATTTTCTAAGGAGATATTTTCTTTTTTATCTTCTATTAGGATGATCTTAGACTGAGCATACAACGCAAATAAAAAGTCCAAATGACGTTCATATTCGTTTGTTTTCTTTTTACATTCCTCGATACTATAATAAGGACCCCACCATTGAAACGCAATCTCACTTGCGGCTTTGTAATTAAAATCCTTTTCAAAAATTAGCCTTTTAAGCGTATTAATATCATTTGTTACTGTTTCTGGGATGCTATTTAGCAAAATAGTTTTATCAATTTCTGAATATATATTGTTTAAATGCTTTTGCAGCAGACGATTAACTGTCGGGATCAAAAAGATTGTATTATTTTGATCGTTTTTTCTCAAAGATCGCAAAGTTTTCAATCGAGAATAGCCGTGTTCTTGTAATGCACTATATATTTCTTCTATTTTTGAGGTCGTATAAAAAATGTTTGAACGGGGTGATAAAGGAGCTGCTCTTAAACGGGGACTTGTGGGAATAACTTCGGTTAATTGCTGTGGCGACAATGTGAGAGGGGGTACTGGAATAGGGTCATCTTGCTCACTTGCAACTGCTAAACTTACAAATAGAAAATAACTTAAACATATTATAGATAAGCGCATGAAATTACTCCACTTTGAAATATAATATTCATATAAAGTAAAATAATAAAGTAAAATTTTTAAAAAGTCGTTAAAAAGATAATTTAAAATCTTTTGATAGTGTGAGCTAATATATTAGTAAATTAATTGTTTAGCTATTTTTTAGGAAAAATTAAGATCCCCACCATGAAAGATGATGGAGATCTTAAAATAATCTGCTTAAGCGGCTTGTTCATCAAGTGATTCAAAAGAGGGAAGCATACCAAGGGCAGCTTTGTATATATCAAGCAATTCTTCTTGTTCAACAACATCTTCTTTTTTCATTTTGCGTAGTTTGATAATCTGTTTCATGATTTTTACGTCAAACCCCACAGATTTTGCTTCAGCAAAAACGTCACGAAGATTTTCCATAAGGTCGTTTTTTTCTTCTTCAAGGCATTCAACTTTTTCAATAAACAAGCGAAGTTGATTTCCTGAAATTCCACTAATATCTGTCATTTTTTAATCCTTTAATTTCTTTTCAAGCCAATGAATATCATAGGTTCCAGACATAATGTCAGGTTCCACAGTTAAGCGTTGATGTAGAGGAATAATCGTTTCAACGCCTTCGATCACAAACTCTTTTAATGCCCGTTTAACCCGTTGAATGCATTCTTCACGCGTGTCGCTATAAACAATTAGTTTTGCCACGAGACTATCGTAATGAGGCGGCACCTTGTATCCTTGGTATAGATGACTGTCAATACGTACACCAAGCCCACCAGGGGTATGATAACGCGTAATCAATCCTGGAGAAGGAATAAATGTTTCTGCATTTTCAGCATTAATACGGCATTCAATAGCGTGACCTTTAATGTGAATATCTTCTTGTTTAAAACCAAGTGGAATGCCGGCGGCTACTTTGATTTGTTCTTTAACAAGATCAACGCCTGTTACCATTTCTGTGATCGGATGTTCTACTTGTAAACGAGTGTTCATTTCCATAAAGAAAAATTCACCGTCTTCATAAAGAAACTCAAGTGTGCCAAGACCTCGGTATCCAAGCTTAGCAATAGCTTTGGTTACAATTTTGCCAAGCTTTTCACGCTCACTTTCCGTTAACCCTGGTGACGGTGCTTCTTCCCAAATTTTCTGGTGACGTCGCTGAATGGAACAATCTCGCTCACCAAGATGTATTGCATTACCATACATATCAGCTAAAACTTGAACTTCGATATGTCGCGGTTGACGCAAGTAACGTTCCATATAAACCTGATCATTGCCAAAATTTGCTTTGGCTTCAGCACGCGCTAAACGCAGGGCTTGTGGAAGTTCTTCAGCATTTGTGGCAACTTTCATTCCCTTGCCACCACCACCACTGGTCGCTTTGATTAATATAGGATAACCAATACTTTCAGAAATGCGTAAGGCTTCTTCATCCGTATCAACGCCTCCATCAGAACCAGGAACGACTGGTATACCAAGGGCGATCATGGTTTTCTTTGCTGTGATTTTATCGCCCATCATTTCGATGTGATTTGGTGTCGGGCCGATAAAAGCGATGTCGTGTTCTTCAATCATTCGGGCAAAAGTAGCATTTTCAGATAGGAACCCAACACCTGGGTGAATAGCATCTGCGCCTGTTATATCAGCCGCACTCAATATCGCGGGCATGTTTAAATAGCTATCGCGTGAGGCTGCAGGCCCAATACAAACACTTTCATCAGCAAGACGGACATGCATCGAATCAGCATCAGCTGTTGAATGAACCGCGACTGATTTTATGTCCATTTCGCGACAGGCTCGCAAAATTCTAAGAGCAACTTCACCACGGTTAGCAATGAGAATTTTATTAAATAATTTTTTTGCAGTCATTGTTTACTCAACAATCAAAAGAGGTTCACCGTATTCAACGGGCTGCGCATCTGCAAAAAGAATATGTGTAATCTTCCCAGCTTTTAGCGCCTTGATAGGATTTAACACCTTCATTGCTTCGATAATAAGGAGCGTTTGGCCAATACTAATTGTATCTCCCACTTTTATAAATGCTGCTGCACCGGGTTCAGGTGCTGAATAGACCATACCCACCATTGGTGATTTTACAGCTCCTGGATGACTGTGGAAATCTGTCTCAACTGTCGGTGCGGGTGCCGTTGTACTTAGTGTTGATGCGGTTATTGCCTGTGTTGTTGGTATTGTTGCAACCATTTGCACGTTTCGTGCAACTCGAACGCGACTAGAATCAGATTCATATTCAATTTCTGTTAGGTCTGTCTCAACAAGAATTTCTGCGAGTTGACGGATAGCATCGCCATCTATGTTAAATTTTCCGGCCATTCTTTTATACCTTATCGTTAACTATTTGTTCAATGAGTGATCTTATTGCCATGGTATACCCTTTTCCGCCAAATCCTGCAATAACTGCGTTAACACATGGGCTAATAAGTGATTCTTTTCGAAAGGTCTCTCTTTGATATATATTTGAAAGATGCACTTCAATAATCGGGACTTTGACAAGTTTTAAAGCATCATGTAATGCAATTGAAGTATGGGTATAGGCTGCAGCATTGATAATAAGTGCTGCTGCTTTTTCTGATGCTGTTTGTACCCAATCAACCAAAAGACCTTCGTGGTTAGTTTGATGAAATTCCAACCCAATATTGTGTTCAGCGCAAAGATGGCGACAATTTTGTTCAATTGTTGCTAATGGTTGCGTGCCATACAGTTCTGGCTGTCGTTCGCCAAGTTTATTTAAATTTGGCCCGTTGATTACCCAAATTATTTTTTGCATGATAACCCTCTATTTTAATAATCTAAGTTTATCAAGTAGATCATCTATTTCTTCATAAGAATTAAAATGTACTGTGACTGTTCCTCCGCTCTTAGCTATTTTAAGAGTTACATTCATTCCGAGAATTTGGGCGATTTCTTCTTCAAGTTGCTTTGTTTGTGCGTCAAATTCGCTGGGCATAATTTCTATTTTTGCTTTTTTTGCAAATTTTTCTGTATCGCGAACATTTAATTTTTCAGTTACTATCTTTTCAACCAATCCGTCAATGTCGTTTGATGTCATTAAAGCTCTGGCGTGTCCAGCAGTTATTTTGCCTTCCTGAATTAATAATTTTATATGGTCGGGAAGAGTATTTAATCTTAGTGTGTTTGCTACATGACTGCGACTTTTTCCGACAGCTGTTGCTAGTTGTTCTTGAGTATATTTAAATTCGGTGAGCAACCGTTGAAATCCCTCGGCTTCTTCTATAGGGCTTAGATCATCACGTTGAATATTTTCAATAAGAGCAATTTCAAGCGTTTCTTGATCACTGCAATGACGAATAATAGCTGGAACAGTAGCAAAGCTAAGTGTCTTTGCTGCGCGCCAACGTCTTTCTCCCGCAATTATTTCATAGGGTCCGTTTGGATTTTCAGTTAGTGGGCGGATAATTAAGGGTTGAATAATCCCTTTTTCATGAATGGAGGCAATCAGTGATTCTAGGTTTTCTTCATTAAATTTTTGACGAGGTTGATATTGACCTGGCCTAATAAGATTAATGTCAATGTGAAAATTGCCTTCGTTAGTTGAATGTGTTGTATTTTCATCTTGTAAAGATTCGCCAAGGAGTGCAGATAATCCTCGTCCTAAGCTTTGATTTTTTCTCTCATACATTGTGTGATTCTCCATCATTTTGCTATATTTTGTTTTGCTTGATCACGTGCCAATAGTTCGCGTGCAAGTGACATATAAGCTTTTGACCCTGCACATTTTAGGTCATATATTAAGACAGGTTTCCCGTGAGAAGGTGCTTCTGATACCTTTGTATTGCGTGGTACAACTGTTTGAAAAACTTTATCACCTAAATATTTTCTGACATCATCTGCAACCATTTGGCAGAGACTACTTCGTCGATCAAACATTGTTAAAATGACACCGGTTAAATCTAGCTGCGCATTGAAATTTTTTTTAATTTTTTGGATTGACCCCAATAAATAACTTAGCCCTTCTAAGGCATAATATTCACACTGAAGGGGAATTAAGACGCTATCTGATGCGACCATGGCATTAAGTGTTAACAAACCCATTGAAGGGGGGCAATCAATTAGTATGTAATCAAACATAGATTTATAAGGCGCTATTATTTCCTTTAAGCGGCTTTCTCGTTCAGCAATATTAACCAATTCTATTTCGGCACCAAGTAGATCGATTGACGATGGTATAATTGATAGTCCTGGAATAATAGTTTTCACAAGCGCTTGACTTACTGTGTAATGACCAATAAGTAGACCGTATACGTTGATAATTCTTTTGTGTTTGGTTAGACCTAATCCTGTAGATGCATTTGCCTGTGGATCAAAATCTATAATTAGTACGCGTTTTTCCGCAGCGGCAAGGGCAGTGGCCATGTTAATTGTCGTTGTCGTTTTACCAACACCACCTTTTTGATTAGCTATTGTAATGATGTGACTCATTCTTAATCCTTCACTCTAAGATTACGTACAACGATTATTTTCCCCTCATCTGAAGTAATACTTGAAAATAATTCGGCATTAAAATTCCAAGTCTTTTTAGCTTCTTCAATTTCAAGTAATGCAGTTTTCCCTTTAGGGAATACGCCAAAACTTCCTGTTTCACGTGAAACATTTTTCATAAATCCTAGTAACTTTTCTAAATTTGCACAAGCTCTCGATGTTATTATTTCATAATCATGATTAATGTTCTCAATACGACCATGAATTACTTTTACAGGTAAGTTGAGTTTTCGAACAACCTCCTCTAGAAAAACGATCTTTCTAATGTTACTTTCGCATAGAGTTACATTAGTATATCCTGAAATGGCAATAATTATTCCAGGTAATCCGCCTCCAGATCCAATATCCAAAATGGATTGATCTTTGTTTCCAAAGTAAGTTGTAAGTTGTAAAGAGTCTAGAATATGTCGTTCCCAAATATGTTCAAGTGTGTTTTGTTGAACAAGACCAGTCTTTCTGTTCCATTGCTCAATAAGAGTTACGTATTCTTTGAGAAGAGGTAATGTTTCACGTGAAACATAGTTGGAAATTAAATTGTTCATTGTTTCAGTAAGAGTAAATTTGTTATTATTTTATAGTATGAAAAATGTTAAGGAAAGTAAATATAGATTTATAAAGATATTAAGAGGCTTATTTTTATATGTTTCACGTGAAACATATAAAAATAAGCTTAGCGGTTACACTAAGCCTTTAGATAAAATCACAATAATAGCTATTAAGTGCCATATCGATTGTCAACATAGCTAAGAAGAAGTGCTTTGAATTCATCGGCAATAGAATCTCCCCTTAATGTATGTTTTTTTACACCATCAATAAAAACAGGGGCTACAGGTGATTCACCAGATCCCGGAAGACTAATTCCAATGTCTGCATGCTTACTTTCACCAGGTCCATTAACAATACACCCCATTACAGCAACTTTCATCCCTTCAACACCAGGATATTTTTTCTTCCAAATAGGCATTTGCTGTTGAAGAAATGTCTGAATAGAATCTGCAAGATGTTGGAAATAAGTGCTTGTTGTACGTCCACATCCAGGGCAAGCTGTAACTTGAGGCGTGAAATCACGTAAATTCAATGATTGAAGAACTTCTTGGCAGGCAATGACTTCTTTTGAACGAGATTCACCAGGGCGTGGTGTAAGGGAAGCACGTATCGTATCGCCAATACCTTGTTGTAGCAAAATAGCAAGCGCCGTCGTCGTTGCGATAACGCCTTTATCGCCGATGCCAGCCTCTGTTAATCCTAAATGAAGTACATAATTAGATCGTCGTGCTAGCTCTTGATAAACAGCAACTAAATCTTGAACCCGGCTAACCTTACAAGAAAGAACGATTTTATTTGCTGGCAGGCCAAGTTCAATGGCGCGTTCAGCATTTTGGAGGGCAGATTCTACAAGAGCATGCCGTAAAATGGCATCTACAGGCTGTGGGGAGTGGGATTTTAAATTTTCATCCATTAACCTAGCTGACAAATCTTGATCTAAACTGCCCCAATTTATCCCAATACGAACAGGCTTTTGATAGAGAATAGCTTGTTCAATCATCATATCAAATTGAGAACCACGTTTTTCACCAAATCCTACATTACCAGGATTAATCCGATATTTATCTAAGGCTTGTGCGCAGTCTGGAAAATCAGACAAGATACGGTGGCCATTATAATGAAAACACCCAACAAGAGGGACATTATAACCATCTTTAACCAATTGATTTTTAATAGCACCCACGGCTGCAGCAGCGGCTTCATTATTAACAGTAATGCGCACTAATTCAGAGCCTGCATCAGCTAATTCTTTCGTTTGCTGAACCGTTTCTTCAACATTTGCAGTGTCTGTGTTTGTCATTGATTGAACAACAATTGGTGCATTACCACCCATTAAAATAGATCCAATACGAACTGGAACTGTTTGATGTCGCTTAATAATATTTAACTGAACCATTATAGTTTATCGCTTTATCAAGGTGTTTATAAGTTTTGACCCAAATGTAATCCAAAATCCAATCAAAAAATAGAGTAAAAATACGTGAGAAATCATCGGATTTGTTAAAAAGGGAGCTAAACAATAAATAAGAATGAGACCACCTAAACACAAGAGTACTTCAACAAAAAGAGAAATTGGTTTGTTAAAGTAAGGCAATTGACTTAATGCACAACCCACAGTAAGTCCTAATAAAGCACCCATAGGAAGATAAAATATTGGCTTAAAGGGCATCAAATAAATCAACAAACCACCAAAAAGAAAAGCGCAAAAACTAAGAAGGGCATTGTTGTGGCCAAGACGTGTCGATCTTAGCAATAAGCGATATAAAATAATATAAATAACAGAAAAAACAGCAGCAGCTAAAACATCTATCAACACATGATAATTACCATGAATTAATGAAAAACCTATCCCTACTAATAAAATCGAAACAAATGCTGAAAAAATTTTATCGCGTATCTCTAATGCTAAAAACCCCCAAAATGTGCATGCAGCAAACATGTGCCCACTTGGAAATGACCATCCTTCGCCTAAATGAGGCATAAGAGGGACTTTGAAAAGTTGCTTTGTAAAAGCAGCAACGATAAGACCTAGTAAAAGCAGCACAATAGCCTGAAAAAATATTTTACGATTGTAAAAAAAATAACCTAAAAGAAACATAGGAATAAGCACAGCTTCTTTAGCAAAAAGAAGTAAAAAATTACAAATATCATCCATAAAATAATCTTTCCCTATAACATGTATTGTTTATAAAGCTAACAACAATAAAGAAAAATCAACAGGAAAAATTTAATAAATAGTAAAAAGCCTAGAAATCAGTTAAAAGTTTTAATATCTTAATATATATGTCAAAAAATTTTAAGGAGACACCTTAAATGGCACAGCCAGCCAATACACAAGAATCATCACAAAAATTAGAGCCGTATATTCCTGCTACAGCCAACATTTCAGAAATCACAATTAAATCATTAATATTGGGGATCATCCTTGCGATTTTACTTGCTGGTTCAAATGCTTATTTAGGCTTAAAAATGGGGCAAACTATATCTGCCTCTATTCCTGCAGCAGTGATATCAATGTCAATTTTACGGATTTTTAGAAGATCATCAATCTTAGAAAATAACATTGTTCAGACAATTGCCTCTGCTGGTGAAGTTGTTGCCGCGGGAATCATCTTTACAATTCCAGCGTTAGTTGTGATGGGGTATTGGGATCATTTTGATTATTGGAAAATTACGTTAGTTGGTCTTATTGGAAGTATTCTTGGTATTTTATACTCAATTCCGCTGCGCCGGGCACTTATTGTTGAGGGAGAGTTGAAGTTTCCCGAAGGTCTTGCCACAGCAGAAGTTCTCAAGGCAGGAGAAAGTAATGCACAAAGTCAAGGTGTGAAGTATCTTGTCTTTGGTGCTATAGGCGCAAGTATTATTAAGTTTTGCCAAAGTGGATTGCATATTTTTGGAGAAACTTTATCCGTGTGGTTTCGTGCTGGTGGGGCTGTTTTTGGATTTAACAACGGATTATCCTTATCAATGATTGGGGCTGGTTACATTGTTGGTTTGAAAGTTGCCATCAATTTGCTAGTAGGGATAATTATTGCCTGGTTTGTGGCTGTACCATTATATTCTTTATTTGGTGCAACGCCCGTTGAAATGGGACTAGATGCTAATGCGGGTGCATTTGAATATGCCATGGCTATTCGAGCCGCAAAAATTCGCTTTATTGGTGTAGGTGGTTTAGTTATAGGTGGTCTTTGGGCTTTAATATCATTAATTAAGCCTATTAAGTCAGCCATTGCTTCTTCCTTTGATGCACTAGCAAAGGCACGTCAGGGCGTTGCTGTAAAACCTCTACGTACAGAACATGATATTCCGATGACCTTAGTCATTTTGGGTGTCATTATTTTAGCCATTCCAATGACAATTATATTCAATAGCATTTTAGGTGGTGCTGGTTTACCAATCGACGGTATAAAATATTGGTCTGTTTTAGGATTTCTAACTGTTGCAGCATTGGTTATCGGGTTTATTTGTGCCTCAATTGGTGGTTATATGGCGGGGATAGTTGGTTCATCAGCTAACCCTATTTCAGGCATTACTATCGGCGCTATTTTGATTATGAGTTTACTTGTTGTTATTGTACTTGGCTCTGACATTGAATTTGGTCAGGCAAATAAGGAAACATTAAGTCTTTCTGCAATGGTCATTCTTGTTGGGGCAGTAGTTGCTGTTTGTGCTGCGTTTGGTTGTGACAACTTACAAGACTTAAAATCGGGTCAAGTATTAGGCGCTACCCCATGGAAACAGCAGGTTGTATTAATTGTTGGTGCGATTGCTGGTGCTTTGGTTGTGGCCCCTATTCTTGAGTTGCTATTTGATGCATACGGGATGGGGGGTGTATTTCCACGTCCGGGAATGGATCCAGCACATGCATTAGCAGCACCGCAAGCAACATTAATGGCTTCTGTTGCTCAAGGGATTTTTGAACAAACATTGGATTGGAGTCTTGTTCTTATTGGTGTGGGCATTGGTATTTGTGTCCTAATCATTGACAGCTTTATTTTGGCAAAAAACCATACGGCTTATCGTCTTTCTGTACTGGCAATTTCCCTAGGTATTTATTTGCCAATGGATGTGGTTTTACCACTTGTAGCTGGTGGACTTTTAAGTCATTTTTCACAAAAAATGGTGAAAAAGCAAAAAGCAATTCTATCACCAGAAAAATACACGTTATTAAAACAAAAAACTGAACGTCATGGCCTGTTATTTTCAGCAGGGATGATTGCAGGGGATGCGTTGATAGGTATTTTGTTAGCTATTCCATTTGCGGCGTATCAAAATACAAATGTTTTGGCAATTGTTGGCCCAAGTTTTGAGCAAACAGCAACAATTTTGGGAACCATCGCTTTTGCTGCTTTCTGCTACTACTTATATTTGCTTGGATCTCGTTCAAAGCTTGAAGATTAATTGCTGATTTATGATTCTAAAAGCAGGTGTTTTTTTAGGCGCCTGTTTTTTTCATCTTAAATCTATTTTAATTAACGAACGGATTGCTAGGATTGCTTGAGCAGAGCAAAGAAGTTATATTAACTTGGAAATGCAAAGAGTATATTGATATTTATATAGGAGTAAGCTATGAAAACCTTAGATATGCCCGTTATAATGCAAAAACAAAAGGTTTTAGCTCATAATTGGAACAAATATTGGTTTTTTTTGCCACTTATCGTATTGCTTTCCGGATGTGCACAAGAACAAGTCAAATGTTGCAATGGCTTACCCACAAGTAGTGCCCCAGAGAGTCGGTTTGATCAGCGTTGGAATACATTTAATGGTTACTATGACCCAGCATTTGATAAGTAATGGATAATAATAAATTAAAAAGGGAGCTTTTTTGTGCGTGACCAAAAACTATTTTTACTTTCAGCTTTAATTTCATGCGTCCCTTTAATGCTAAGTGGTTGTGGAGGCAGCACTGATCTCTCTCCAAAAGATGGACAAGAAGCACCCCTTGGTCGAGAAGAAACTCGCAAAACAAATTTTGGAAAGTTGTTTGGGGATAATTTCTTGTTTTTTGGCGAAGCTAAAAAATTTGATGCAAATTCCAATGTAGGAATGCGCGTTAATCCTTTTTTATGGCAGGCATCTCTTGATGTTCTTTCTTTTATTCCACTAGCATCTGCTGATGCGAATGGTGGTGTAATTATCACTGAATGGTATAGCTCACCGAATAAACTTAGTGAACGCGTGAAAGTCACTGCACATATTAATGATCGTCAACTTCGCGTTGATGCAATTAAAATTGTTATTCATAAACAAGTCCGATCAAAAAATGGGGAATGGGTTAGCGTAGATGTTGATGGAAGTGTTATCACCGATATGGAAGACATTATTTTAACAAAAGCACGCCAGCTAAAGGCCAAATCTTCATCTAGATAAGCCAATTTAAGGAATAAAAATGGCATACCCTTTTCGTGATATAGAACAAAAATGGCAAAAGATTTGGCACGATAAAGAATCGTATAAGGTTTTGAATGTGCAAACTAACAAGCCTAAATCCTATATTCTGGAAATGTTTCCTTATCCATCAGGAAAACTCCATATGGGGCATGTTCGGAATTATTCGATTGGTGATACAATTGCGCGATTTAAAAGAGCGCAAGGATATGAGGTATTGCATCCTATGGGGTGGGATGCCTTTGGGTTGCCAGCAGAAAATGCTGCCGCACAAAATAATACTAGCCCAGCCGCATGGACAGTGCAAAATATTGCTGCCATGAAAAAAGAATTTCAGTTGCTGGGGTTTGGTTTTGATTGGGGTCGCGAACTGGCTTCTTGTATGCCGAATTATTATGGGCTTGAACAAAAAATATTCCTAGATTTCTATCATAAAGATCTTGCGTATCGAACAGAATCTTGGGTGAATTGGGATCCGGTGGATCACTGTGTATTAGCCAATGAACAAGTCATTAACGGTCGTGGATGGCGATCAAATGCATTAGTTGAAAAACGTAAATTAAAGCAATGGTCATTGAAGATTACAGATTATTGTGATGAATTATTGAACGACTTAACGACACTGACAGGATGGCCTGAAAAAGTTGTTAAAATGCAAGAAAATTGGATCGGCCGCTCAGAAGGGGCTTTTGTTCAATTTGATATTGCGGGAATGTCACAAAAATTAGATGTGTTTACCACTCGTCCAGAAACGTTATTTGGTGCTTCTTTTTGCGCGATTGCACCGACTCACCCTCTTGCTGAAAGATGTGCTCAAAATAACTCAAATTTAAGTCATTTTATCGACGAATGTCAACGCACACTGACGACAGAAGAAGCTTTAAGTACTGTTGAAAAAAAAGGATTTGATACAGGATTAAAAATCCACCATCCGTTTATTCCAGGTGCTTTTCTGCCACTTTATGTAGCAAATTTTGTACTGATGGATTATGGGACAGGGGCTATTTTTGCTTGTCCAGCGCATGATGAACGCGATCATGAATTTGCTTGTAAGTACAACTTACCTATAATTCAAGTTGTGGCTCCAGAATCACATGAAGAAGCGATTGATATAAAAGTAAAAGCATATATAGGTCTGGGGAAAATGATCAATTCAGGCTTTCTGAATGGGCTTTCAGTTCTCCAAGCACGTTCCCAAGTCATTAAAAAACTTGAAGAACAAGCTCAAGGAAAAAAACAAGTAACTTATCGTTTACGTGATTGGTCCGTGTCAAGGCAGCGGTATTGGGGATGTCCTATTCCTATGATTCATTGTGATCATTGTGGGGTTGTTCCGGTGCCAGAAAGTGATTTACCTGTTTTGCTGCCAAAGGATGTTAGTTTTGATAGAACTGGTAATCCTTTAGATCATCATCCGACGTGGAAGCACGTTACGTGTCCTGCTTGCCATAATCCGGCGATTCGTGAAACAGATACACTTGATACTTTTTTTGAATCATCTTGGTATTTTTTGCGTTTTTGTGATGTTCAATCAAAAACACCAATTAACAAAGAAGCTGTTAATAAATGGATGAAGGTTGATTGGTATATTGGGGGAATTGAACATGCCGTTTTACATCTCCTTTACTCACGTTTTTTCACTAAGGCTTTGCGAGATTGTGGTTATATATCCTTATCTGAGCCTTTTAAAAATTTGATGACGCAAGGGATGGTTTGTCATGAAACTTATAAAGATGAGGCTGGACAATGGCTTTATCCTGAAGAAGTTATGCGATTGCCAAATGGACAATATGTGACTGTGGTGAGTGAAAAACCTGTTGTTGTGGGTCGCTGTGAGAAAATGAGTAAATCCAAGAAAAACTTGGTCGATCCTCAAGCAATTATCGACACTTATGGAGCCGATGCGGCGCGGTTATTTACTTTGTCTGACACACCTCCCGACCGTGACTTTGATTGGAGCGAAGAAGGCATTGAAGGATCTTGGCGCTATCTCAATCGTCTTTGGCGTCTGATGGAGGATGTAGTCGAGGCAAAAGGACGCTCAGGTAAAGCAGAAGATTCACTGACGCTTGCTAAAAAAACACATCAGTTGATTCAGAAAATTACACGAAGCTATGAGAAAAATGGATTTAACAAAGCTATTGCTTTTGCACGCGAGTTGACTCGAGTTTTAGAAGATAGTGTAGGTGATGATGCTATTTCATATCAACAATTATCGGATTCCTCGAAGATTTTAATTCAAATTTTGGCACCGCTTATTCCCCATAGTGCAAGTGAATTATGGGAAAAACTGGGTGGAGTTGGTTTGGTTATAGATGCCCCTTGGCCACATGTGGATCCAAACCTTGCCGCAATGGAAGAGGTCACTATTGCTGTGCAAGTGAACGGTAAAATGCGTGGGTCATTTGTCATTGCGTCTGATAGTGATGATGCCAGTTTGTTAGAAGCTGCGATTGTACTTTCGGCAGTTCAAAAAGATATGAATGGTCGCCCCATTCGTCGTCATATCATTATTCCTAATAGGATTGTTAACATTGTTGTTTAAAAAAAATTTCCTTGCCGTTGCTTTTGTTATAACATTAAGTGGTTGCGGTTTCCAACCAATGCTAAAAAGTGATTTAGCAGGTAAGCAATCTTTTATCTTGACTGTCAAAGGAAACGGTTATGCAACTTATACTTTTAGACGTGAGATGGAAAAACAACTTGCGCTAATTCCATGTCTCAGCAATGAAACTTACCGAATAGATATTAGCTTGGTAGGTGCGCAAGCAGCCGCGGCCGTTAATCCAGATGCAACGGTTGGTCGTTTAAGTTCAACGTATAATGCTACTTATAGAATTTCTACAAAAAATGGAAAATCAATTGCTAAACTTAATACCGTTACGTCTTCATATCCTGTGGTTCCTCGAGATGAATTTGTGACAAAAAATGCTGATCTTGCAGCAACGGTACGCCTTATGTTGTCACTTGCACGTGAGGTCGCATTAGAAGTTGTCAGTGAAATTAAACAAGATCAAGAAAAAAAACAAAATATTAAGGCACATTAAATTCAGATGATTGCGAAGTTAAAAGGAAGAATAGAAACAATTGGAATCGACCATCTATTGGTTGATGTTAGCGGCGTTTGTTATCAAGTGTTTACTTCTATTAAAACGTTGTCGCGAATTGGTTGTGTAGGCGACCCAGTTATTTTGTTTACCGAGATGATGACGCGCAATGAATTGCCACAACTTTATGGTTTTTATGACTTAAGTGAACAAGAATGTTTTCGACTGCTTATTACAGTTCAAGGTGTAGGGGCACGCGTGGCCTTAGCAATTTTATCTATTTTAACGCCTGATGAATTGACGTTGGCGATTTATAATCAAGATAAAGGCCAAATTACACGTGCGGATGGGGTAGGGCCAAAATTAGCATTGCGTCTGATTAGCGAGTTAAAAGATAAAACATCCGCAATCACAATGGGTGGATCGGTTTCCCATCTTCCACTTGCAAATGGAACCGTTCCTTCTCAAGTCGCTGATGCTTTTTCAGCGCTTGAATCATTAGGGTATCGTCGTCACGAAGCCGCGGGCGCAATACAACAAGCCATGCAACAACTAGGACAACAGGCAAGTACGGCTGAGGTCATTCGTCTTGCACTCTCAACCTTTAATACGAAGAGTATAGGATGAGCAATTTCCCTCTTTTGAACCCTGATGATCATCCTGAAGATCAGCTAAATTATTCTCTACGGCCAGATATTCTTGAGGATTTTACTGGGCAAAAAGAAGTTCGGCAAAACCTAAAAGTATTTATTGAATCAGCTAAATCACGTCGTGAAGCACTTGATCACGTTCTTTTCTTTGGCCCTCCAGGCCTTGGAAAGACAACACTTGCCCAGATTGTTGCCCGAGAAATGGGCGTTAACTTTAAAGCAACCTCAGGGCCGGTTATTGCGCGAGCTGGAGATTTAGCAGCTATTTTAACGAATCTACAGGCAAATGATGTTTTGTTTATTGACGAAATTCATCGATTGAACCCAGCGGTTGAAGAAATCCTTTATCCAGCAATGGAAGATTTTAAACTTGATCTGATGATTGGAGAAGGGCCTGCTGCTCGTAGCATCCAAATTGACCTTCCAAGATTTACTCTTGTTGGCGCTACAACAAGATCAGGATTATTAACACAACCCTTACGCGAACGTTTTGGTATTCCTTTGCGTCTTCAATTTTACACTCTTGATGAACTTAAGCACATTGTGACGCGTAGTGCGCGGTTATTGGGGCATGAAATCGGCGAAGAAGGTGCAAGTGAAATTGCACGACGTTCACGCGGAACACCACGAATTGCTGGTCGTCTTATTCGTCGTGTTCGAGACTTTACCATTGTGGCGGACAGTCAGGAAATTACGCTATCAATTGCTAAAATGGCGTTAGACCGTTTAGGTGTAGATCCATTAGGTTTAGATACTCAAGATCGTCGTTACTTAACTTATATGGCTGAATTTTATAAAGGTGGGCCAGTAGGGGTGGAAACGTTAGCGGCAGCTCTTTCTGAACAAAAAGATACTCTTGAAGAAGTTGTAGAGCCATATTTAATTCAACAAGGTTTAATTCAGCGAACGCCAAGAGGGCGACAGCTTACGGAATTGGCGTATGATCATTTAAATTTATCTCCTTTGATTAAAGAGCCTGTTTTATTCTAAATTTAGGAAAAGAACCATGAGAATAACCCATTTAAATCAACTCGTATCAGATTATGATGCTTATATTGTGGATTTATGGGGCGTATTGCATAACGGCAAACAAGCGTTTCCAGAAGCTATTTTAGCCCTAGCAGAACTTAAATTGCTAAAAAAGAAAATTATTCTTTTATCAAATTCACCGCGACGTGTTGAATCAAGCATACTGCGTCTGACAGAACTTGGCATCTTGCCTGAATTTTATGACTTACTTTATACATCAGGTGAAGATTGTTTTCAGGCGCTCGAAATGCCCACTAATAAATGGTACCAACAACTGGGGGCTAAATATTTTCTTCTAGGCCCTAATAAAGATAAGAGCATGGCGCAAGCGTTATCTCGAACGAATGTTGATTCCTTAGATGATGCTGATTTTGTGTTGGTAACAGGGACAAATGGTTGGGAAACTGACCTTAATGCCTATATGCCTCTTCTTGAAAAGGCACGAAAGAAAAACTTACCAATGGTTTGTGCTAATCCCGATTTAACAGTTTTTTTTGAAAATGAACTGGTTATTTGTGCAGGTGCAATTGCACAAGCTTACGAAGAAATGGCGGGAGACGTACGTTATCATGGCAAACCATATACTGATATTTATACAGCGATATGGAAGAAAATAGATGTTTCTCAGGATCGCATTTTAGCCATTGGTGATTCTCTTAGAACAGATATTAAAGGGGCCGTACGAATGGAAATAGATACTTTATTAGTGTTGAGTGGCATTCACAGTGAATTTCAAAATGAACCTTATGAAGCCATCCGTGATTATGGACTAAAATATTTTCAAGTAGAACCAAAATATATTACAACAAAACTAGTTTTTTAGCTTAGACTTTTTTAAAAAATCAGAACCCCAACTTTCTAGTTTTCAAAAAGATCTATTGAAAAACACAAAATGAATTTCCATATTATTTATTATAAGGTTGCTTGACTTTTTTATCGGATAGGCATAATTGTTGAATATGGAAGGTAAAATAATGAAATTAAATCCGTTACTCCTTAGCAGCGCAACACGTTTATTGATGATGGCTTTGCCACTTAGCATTGTTTGGGTCAGTGTTCTCTTAACAAACTAGGCAATCGTGAAATCCACTGAAATTATTATCTCGCTTCAGAATGTATCCCATTCTTATGGGATAGAGCCTTCCTTGCATCAAATTTCTTACAGTTTTGCTAAAGGCTCATTAACAGCTATATTTGGCCCTAATGGGGGCGGTAAAAGCACACTTTTAAAAATCATTGCTGGTATTTTAAAGCCTATCTCTGGAACATATCTTTCGTCTATCCCACAAGTTTCTGATCTTGCTTATTTGACGCAAAGTAAAGAAGTTGATCGTACTTTTCCTATTCATGTTGAAGATGTTGTGGCAATGGGGCTGTGGCCAAAAATGGGAATTTTTCGTGGATTATCAGTGCTAGACAGGCCATTGGTAAATGAAGCTTTAGCACAAGTAGGACTTGAAGGATTTAATAAACGGCGGTTGACAGAATTAAGTGGTGGACAGTTACAACGGCTGTTTTTTGCGCGCCTTATTGCCCAAGAAGCAACGGTTATTTTATTGGATGAACCTTTTGCTGGTGTCGATATTCAAACAACAAATGACCTTTTAAAACTTATCCAAAATTGGCATCAACAAGGAAAGACAATTATTATGGTTTTGCATGATATGGCTATGATTCGATCCATTTTTCCTCACTGTTTGTTGGTTGCTCGACGTCTCATTGCGTCAGGATCAAGTGATATTGTTTTAAAAGTAGAAAATTTAGCGAAAGCTGCTTTTAATGTATGATATTTTCTTAGCACCTTTTGTTGATTTTATTTTTATGCGACGAGCTTTGATTGCCTGTATTGCTATTGCTCTTAGTTGTGGTCCACTGGGTGTTTTGCTTGTTTTACGTCGCATGAGCCTGATGGGGGATGCCCTTTCCCACGGTATTTTACCTGGTATTGCAGTTGGATATTTAATTACGGGGCTATGGTTACCCGGGCTTTTTATGGGGGGAATTGCTGCAGGGCTAGTTGTGGCTTTTGCCAGTGGAAAAACAGCTCACAAAACTATTTTGGCCGAAGATGCTAGCTTTACAGGTTTTTACATAATTTCCTTGGCTTTAGGTGTTCTTATTCTTTCTGTAAAAGGAGGAAATGTAAATCTTACCCACTTTTTATTTGGGAGTGTATTAGCGGTTGATCGGGAAATTTTGTTACTTATTGCTTTAACGACAACGGTGACCTTGATTGTTTTAGCGTTGATTTATCGCCCTCTTATCTATGAATGTTTTGATCCTCACTATGTGCAATTGATGGGAATTAAAGCTGGAACGTATCATGTCGTTTTTTTAGGGCTAGTTGTCATTAATTTAGTAGGATCATGCCAAGCACTTGGGACTCTAATGGCTTTAGGCATCATTATGCTACCAGCGATTACAGCACGTCTTTTAACCAAACAGGTATGGACAGCTGTCGGAGTTTCGGTGCTTATTGCTTCTTTTTCAGGATATTTGGGATTGGTCGTTTCATATCAATGCAATTGGCCTTCTGGCCCAACGATTATTTTGCTTTGTGGGGGAGCTTATTTGTTAGCACTTGCTTTTTATATTATAAGACAACGGCAATATAAGCGGCGATGAAAAAGGATAGCTTGCAAAAAATAATTACTAATCCTATATAAGTATTGACAGAATATTATCAATTTAATAAAAATAGAGCCATGAGATATACATTGTCAAAAAATAAATTGGTTATTTTCAAGAACATCGTAATTATTTGCAGTGTTGTGAACGGTATTGTGCCCAACAGGGCATAACTATACACATCTTTTTTCATACATATCACTCAATTTTTAATTTCAGATATTTTTGGAGCACCAAATGTCTCACAAAAAAATAGTTCTTACTGCTGGTTTTGCCATGTTTTCCATGTTTTTTGGATCTGGTAATCTGGTTTTCCCTCTTCTTATAGGCAAAGAAACGACAAGTGCCTATCCTTATTCTCTTTTTGGTTTAATTATCACTGCTGTTATTGTGCCTTTTCTCGGGCTTTTGGGAATGATTCTTTATGATGGAGATGTTAAAAAGTATTTTTCCAAACTTGGTAAAGTTCCATCTTTTCTTCTGATTGCCTTAATGCTTAGTTTAATGGGGCCTTTTGGGGTTGTTCCTCGTTGTATTACAGTTGCCTACGGTAGTGTTAGTCTTTTATTTCCGCATCTTCCTTATTATATATTTAGCTTTGGTTTTTGCGCGGCAATTGTCACACTGATTTGGCAAGCGAATAAAGTTGTCGATGTTATTGGATTAATTTTAACGCCTTTTAAACTAGGTGGGCTTGTCATAATGATGATTGTTGGGCTGTGGTTTTCTGAGCAGATACCAATAACAAATCTCTCGGCGGCAACAGCGTTTGCTGAAGGAATAACACTTGGTTATCAAACAATGGATTTGATGGCGGCTTTCTTTTTTTCATCGGCGACTGTAATTTATTTAAGGCATAATTTGGAGGCGAATGCACCACGCTCGCAATTATTAAAACTGAGTATTGTTGCCAGTTTGATTGGTGCATCCATTTTATCTTTGGCTTATGTGGGGTTTGTAACTCTGGGAGCAAAGTATGCGCCTGTCCTTGCAGCAGTTCAGCCTGAGGCTATGCTAGCTGTTATTGCTCAACATACGCTAGGAAAATACGCAATGCCTGTCATTGCACTGACAATGGCCGTTGCCTGTCTTGCGACAGCCGTGATCTTATCAACTTTATTTGTGGATTTTTTTCGCGAAGAGGTTTTGAGAGAAAAAATAACACGCCCACAAGCGATCTTTTTATCTTTGGGGGCGACTTTTGGCATATCTTTGCTTGGATTTTCTAAAATATGCGAGCTGTTAGGGGCAATTTTAGAAATTGCTTATCCTGCTCTTATCGTTTTGGCTATTACAAACATTTGCAATAAAATTTTTGATACGCGCCAAGGCAAATTTCCTTTTTGGATTGCCCTTGCTATTAGTAGCTTAATGAAACTTTGTCGGTTTGCTGTTTTATAAAAATTTAGAGACTCGATTATGAAAATCATCAGAATTAAATATATTTTTACATTTTTTCTTATGCTCTTGGGAGAGATGCCTCTCAAGTCAGCAGTGGCTGTAGAGAAAAAAATAAAAGTTGTTACAAGCTTTTCTATTTTAGGAGATTTGACGCGTCAAATTGGTGGAGAAGATGTGGATGTTGATATCATTGTACCCGAAAATGCAGATCCACACATTTATGAACCAAAGCCTTTAGATGTAAAAAAATTAAGTCAAGCAGATCTTGTTATTGTGAATGGTTTAGGATTTGAAGGATGGTTTAATCGTTTGATTATTAATTCAGGCTATAAAGGCGAGATAATTGTTGCTGCCAATACGGTGACACCACGTGTTCTTCATATGTCGCAAGGTGTGAATGCGACAGATCCTCATGCGTGGCATAATGTCAAAAATGCTATTTTATATGTGACAGAAATAAAACAAGCATTACAAAAAAAATTGCCTGAAAAAAAAGAAGAAATTGAGGCACGTGCTAAAACGTATATAAATGTTCTTCAGGAATTAGATCATTGGGTGCATTTGCAATTTAACAACCTTGATTCACACTTGCGCAAAGTTATTACCACTCATGATGCCTTTGCTTATTTTGGAGCAGAATATGATATTGAATTTTTGGCGCCCGTCGGGATTAGTACAGATGCACAGCCTACAGCCGCTAAAGTTGCTGAGCTGATTACAACAATTAAATCGCAAAACATCAAAGCTATTTTCATTGAAAATCTTGCAGATGGTAGGCTTGTTAATGAAATAGCTAAAGAAGCAAATGTTGAAGTTGACGGCATTTTATATGCAGATTCTCTATCCAATCCTAGTGATCTTAAAGCACCCGCACCGACGTATGTGGAAATGATTCGTTACAACACAATTTCTCTACATAAAAAACTAACTTCATAAAAATCTTAACTTTTTATTTACATTTAAAGATTCAAAATTAATATAAAGGTAAGATTTAATCTGAAGAGTGAGAATAGCATGACAATAGAATCAAAAAATTTTAGAAAAATTTTGAAGGATTTTTTTGAAGGAACGAGTTATAAATTATTCCTTACCATGTTGATAATCGCCAGTATTTTTACGATTGGTATCGAGCTATCTACAGATAAAGTAGAAGGATTTGCACATGTTGCCTATATCTTTAATCGATTAGTTGTTGTCGTTTTTGCTGTTGAAATGATTGCTCGATTAACAGCGCATGGGGTTTCTTTCTTTAAAGATCCTTGGCATATCTTTGATTTTATTGTTATTTTAGTTTCTGTCTTCACATTTGGTGGTTATTTTCAATTGCTACGTGCGTTTAGATTGTTTTGGTTACTACGACTAGTTTCTTTTTTTCCTCAATTCCAACATGTATAGTTGATTAGAATTTTAGATTTACAAAAATGGAATAGTTACAGTATAAAAA